>JAAYGE010000028.1 GCA_012727835.1 Bacillota bacterium | reverse complement strand
GGTTAATCCTTTACGGTATGACTTCCTACTCTAATGGTGGGCGCAACAGGGCTCGAACCTGTGACCTCTTGCGTGTGCAGCAAGCGCTCATCCCAACTGAGCTATGCGCCCATTTTATAAAATTGGTGGGCCCACTAGGACTCGAACCTAGGACCAATCGGTTATGAGCCGACCGCTCTGACCAACTGAGCTATGGGCCCCAATGGCTCCTCAGGTAGGATTCGAACCTACAACCTACCGGTTAACAGCCGGTTGCTCTACCGTTGAGCTACTGAGGAATAGCAATATTAATTATAGAGCAGCTGGCCGATTTCGTCAAGATGTGGCTATAACTTTAGCACCAGAGTTAATTGTTGGCTTACTACTCTAAGAAATCCTTTAACCGTTTACTACGGCTGGGATGTCGCAGTTTGCGTAGAGCTTTTGCTTCAATTTGGCGGATCCGCTCGCGGGTGACTCCAAACTCCTGGCCAACTTCCTCCAGGGTGCGCCCACGACCGTCATCCAAACCGAAACGCAGCCGTAACACCCTTTGCTCTCGCTCGGTTAGAGTATCCAGCACATCATCCAGCTGTTCCCGCAGCAAAGTGAAGGCGGCCGCATCGGCGGGAGCAACGGCATCATCATCGGGAATAAAATCACCCAAATGGCTGTCCTCTTCTTCACCAATTGGCGTCTCTAAAGAAACCGGTTCCTGAGCAATCTTGAGAATCTCATGTACCCGTTCTACAGGAATATCCATTTCTGCTGCAATTTCATCCGGGGTAGGCTCCCGCCCCAATTCTTGCAACAACTGGCGTGAAATACGAATTAATTTGTTGATGGTTTCCACCATATGCACCGGAATACGGATAGTGCGGGCCTGGTCGGCAATACTGCGGGTAATGGCCTGCCTAATCCACCAAGTAGCATAGGTACTAAACTTAAACCCTTTGGTGTAATCAAATTTCTCAACGGCTTTCATTAAGCCTAGATTACCCTCTTGTATCAAATCAAGAAATTGCATTCCCCGGCCCACGTAGCGCTTGGCAATACTGACGACTAACCGCAAGTTGGCTTCCACCAACTTTTTCTTGGCCTCCTCGTCGCCCTCTTCCATGCGCTTAGCCAAAGCTACTTCCTCTTCGGGGGTCAGCAACGGTACCCGCCCGATTTCCTTCAGGTACATGCGTACCGGGTCGTCTATACGGACACCGGCTGGAACGGAGAGATCATTTAAGTCGGCATCATCGGCGTCTTTGTCGTCGACGTCTTCATCATCCTTTTCATCAATGTCAATGACCTTCTCTCCGTCTTCGATTACATCAACACCCAAAGCAGCCAGACTCTCATAGATCTCTTCAATCTGGTCCGGGTTAAGGTCTATTTCTTGCAAGGCGTCCATGATTTCTTTATAGGTGATGACGCCCTGCTTTTTTCCTTTTTCCAGCAAACCCTTAATGGTCTCTAAAATTTCATTCTTATCCAAGTGAATCCCCCTCTAGCGTACCTGCCTAGTGTCCCATACCCTTCTGCTTCTCCAGAAGCGTCTGCAGTTCTTGCAGCAATTGCTTGCGCTTAACCGTATCTTTCTCTATTCGCAATTTCTCTTGTACTGCAGTTATTGCTTGGTGTATGGCTAGGTGCTTTAATTTATCCAAACAGTCCCTCGCTACAATAGCGGCGTTCTCTAACTCTATATTCTCCGACCACATTACTTGCGCCAACCGTTCCGCTACTTCCCGATTATCAATTCGTTCCAACAAGCGTCGTCCGTCTAAAACTTGCCCTGCTTGCATTTCTTCTAACAGCAACGCCACTAATTCACGATCAGCGGGGTAGGCATACACATCGAGTTCTTGCCATGCTAAGAGCAATTCTTGCCCATTTACCTGGTCACTGAGAATCAGGTTAAGAAGTTTGTCTTCAGCCACCTGGTACCCTCGCAAAACCGGGTCCGTTTCCGCCATCATAGCAAGTTCCATACTTCTAGTAGTATTCCTGCTATTACCAAGTTTATCCCTTTGTTTAGATCTTGATGCCCTCGCTTGTTTGGCCAATTCGGCTAAAACCGCACTTTCCGGAACTTGTAAGTCATGGGCAATTTGCTGGGCGTAGGCAGTTTTCGCCACTTCGTTATCCAAGGCAGCCAGCAAGCTGGCAGCTGCCTTCACAAATCGGGCTTTACCATCTACCGTATTCAGGTCATGTTCTTTGCGCAGCATTGCTAACTGAAAATCTACTACCGGCTGAGCCTTACCTATAACCTCCTGCAAGAAATAATCCGGTCCTTGTTGGCGCAAGCAATCATCCGGATCTTGCCCGCTGGGTAAAATGGCGACCCTTACCTGCAAACCGGCTTTAAGTAAAATGTCCAGCCCTCGCAAAGCAGCCTGTAAACCGGAACCGTCGGCATCGTAACATAAAATGACGTGATCAGTGTATCGCTTTAACAAGCGCGCCTGGGCGATGGTCAAAGCCGTCCCTAACGTCCCCACCACATGGCCTATACCAAACTGCCAAGCGGAGAGGCAATCCATATAACCTTCTACTAAGATCGCGCTACCTGTTTTACGAATAAATGGGTTAGCATAATGGAGACCGAATAAGAGCCGACCTTTATCAAAGAGGACACTTTCTGGTGAATTGAGGTATTTGGGCTGGGAGTCGTCCAACACGCGCCCGCCAAAAGCAACTATGCGGCCCCTTTCATCGGTTATGGGTATCATCACACGAGCACGAAAGCGATCATAATATCCTTCCTGTTGTCGTCGAGGCACAATCAAACCTAATTTTGCTAAAGCAGATAAAGGTACTCGGCTGCGTTCTGCCGCTGCCACCAAATCGGTCCATCCGGCCGGGGCATACCCTAATTTCATTTCTTGCACCAAATCCGACGCAAACCCCCGCCGGGCCAAATAATCTCTTGCCTTCTCGGCTTCCGGCATCTGCCGTAGCTGCCGATGAAAATATTCGGTGGCCCACTGGTTAACACGATAGAGTAGTTGTTTTTCCTTTTGTTGTGCTCGCACCGCCGGTGATTTTGCTGCCGTTTCAGGCAAGGGGATGTTGGCGCGCATGGCTAAGGCACGCACTGCTTCGGGAAAAGATATTTTCTGTGTCTCCATCACGAAATTGAAGACGGTACCGCCAGCGTGACAACCAAAACAATAGTACAGCTGCTTCTCCGGATTCACATTGAACGAAGGCGTCTTTTCCGCATGAAAAGGGCACAGACCAAGAAAATTTCGCCCGCGACGCTCCAGCTGTACATATTCCCCAATTACTTCAGTGATATCGTTGGCATTGCGTACCTGCTCTACAAATTCTTCAGGAAAAAAGGCCATTATCTCTCCTCACCCATTACGGCATATGCATATTGCTCGGTGTAACATTATTCGTCACAAGCAAAGCATTTCCTGCCCAATTTAAATATCTAACAAAATCTTATGACGTTAAGCAAAGTCGCTGAGAATGAAACGCCTCATTCCGCCAAAGCAACGGAATGAGGAGTCTGTCCTTCATAGTATTCGTTATCTAGAGATAAAATCCTGCTTATTTTAAATTCCAACCTTGTGGAATAAACATTTGTTCGAACTGGTGGATGATAAAGCGGTCAGTCATGCCGGCCACATAGTCAGCTACCGCTATTTCTAAACCTTCCTCCTGCCAAACCCGCTGATAAAGGTCAGGCATCTGTTCCGGATTCTCCAGATAATGCCGATAGAAAACCTCCACCATTTTTTCCGCCTTACCCTCATCTCGCTTGGCTTCAGAACCGATATATACCCGCTCGAACAAGAAGTCGCGCAACTCATCCATTGCTGCTTGCACGTGCTCGGAAAGTAGAATTTTCCCTTGCCCTCGGCTCTGTTGAATTACATCTAACACCATATTATGGATTCTTTCCCCATGGGTCAGCCCCAAAACTTGCAGGGGAGCTTGGGGTAAATCCTCCGGTTTTAATACTCCGGCACGGAGGGCATCATCGATGTCATGGTTAATATAGGCTATACGATCAGCTAAACGCACTACTGCTCCTTCTAAAGTGGAGGGCAACTTATCGCCGGTATGGCATAGAATTCCGTCTCGCGTTTCCACCGTAAGGTTTAGCCCCCGTTCCCCCTCCAATTTGTCTACCACTCGTAACGATTGCTCGTTATGGCGAAAACCTCCTGGTAATAATCGATCAAGAGCTTGCTCTCCCGCATGGCCGAAGGGGGTATGCCCTAAATCGTGGCCTAAACTGATGGCCTCCGTCAGGTCTTCGTTGAGGGCTAAGGCCCGCGCTATAGTGCGGGCAATCTGAGCCACTTCCAACGTATGGGTTAACCGCGTACGGTAGTGGTCGCCCTCTGGTTGAATGAAAACTTGGGTCTTGTGCTTAAGGCGCCGAAAAGCTTTGGAATGCAAGATGCGGTCCCGATCCCGTTGCCAACAGGTACGAATAGCACACTCTTCCTCAGGCCATAGGCGTCCCCTAGACCGCTCCGCCATGGCGGCAAAGGGGGACAAAAAAGACAGTTCTCTCTGTTCAGTAATCTGTCTAATTTGCATCGGTTCCCTCTCCCATTCTAGCGCCAACCTTGCTCGGCCAGCATTTGCATGACCTGGCTGGCAGTCTCCTCCACCGCTCTCTGGGTCACATCGATTACGCGACAGCCTAACCTCCTCATTATGCGCTGGGCATAACTTAACTCCTCATGGATGCGTTCATCGCTGGCATAATTGGCGTTAGGCTGCAGGCCTAAAACTTTTAACCGCTCTTCGCGGATAGTTTTTAATTGCTGTTCGCAGATGGTCAAGCCTATAATTCGCTCGGCCGGGAGCATAAAAAGTTCCTCCGGAGGACTCACTTCCGGCACCAGGGGTACATTGGCCACCCGGTAACCCCGATGGGCCAGATACATACTGAGAGGTGTCTTGGAGGTGCGGGAAACGCCTATAAGCACCACATCCGCCCGCAAGAGGCCACGTGGATCCTTACCATCGTCGTATTTAACTGCGAATTCAACCGCCTCTATCTCCCGATAATACTCTTCATCCAACTCATGCACTAAACCGGGTTGGAGGCGAGGAGCATACTTACTCACCCGACTAATAGCCTTCAATGTGGGGCCCATAATGTCAACACAGGGGATTTCCTGCTCAGCCGCCCTGCTGTTCAAGTAGTCCCTCAGTTCGGGACTGACCAAAGTATGCACAATCAAAGAAGGCGAACTGGCTGCTTCCTCCAAGACTTCATCTAGCGAGTCGCTACTAACCGCATAAGGAACCCGCTTAAACTCAAAGGCCTGTTCACGGAATTGACTGGCTGCGGCCCGAGCTACTCGTTCGGCAGTTTCCCCAATGGAGTCAGACACGACAAAAACAATAACCTGCTTATCCATCGAATCCTCTCCTTTAATGCCCTTCGCCAATCTCCACAAATAGCCGGGTAATTGTGCGCTGGGAAATCACTCCCAGTACCTCCAGCTGTTTCCCCTCATTAACTGGCTTCACCACCGGCATAGTAGAAATGCGGTGGGAAAGCAATTTGCGAGCGGCCGTCAAGACTGTTTCCTCGGGCGTCACGTAAATCACACTGGCTAAACGAGTCATTACCACACCAACCGGTACCTTTTCTAAGTCTAAAGAACCCAGACTATTCTTTAGCAAATCACTCCGGGTGACCACACCGGCCAAATGGGAATTTTCGTCCACCACAATGAGCGTCCCCACATCTTCCAAGAACATAGTAACGATCGCATCGTAGGCCGACTTTTCATCACTGATAACCGCCGGGACTGAACAAACTTCCCGCACTTTCATCATTTTGAGACGCTCTATATTAAAAAAGTTCAAACTCTTACCCGAATAAGTGTATCCCACCCGCGGGCGGGCATCTAATAGTCCGGCCATAGTCAGGATAGCTAGGTCGGGGCGCAAAGCTGCGCGTGTGACCGATAAATGGTTAGCCACCTCTTCTCCTGTAATCGGCCCCTGCTCTTTGGCCAACTCCAGAATCTTTTTTTGCCGGGGACTGAGTTCGATAATAACCACCCCCCTTTTGTTCATTAGGATATACGATTCGTCAATCAGTATATACTCCTTAGGGGGCCTCTTTTCCTGCTTTTCCTTTTCGCCACAAACCGTCCCAGCGGCAGGTTAGGATTGGCGCATGGAGTTCAGAAACTCATAGGAACGGGGCCGCGCTGATAATTGGTAGAAAGTGAATTGCTCTAGCAATCGGCTTAGCTTTAGACTATAGGCTTGTCCATCGATGGCTCTATATCCATCCCAGTTCACCTGAGCAAAATACTGTAATAAAAAGATTGTCTCTTGTTCAACGGGAATGCCGCCAATCTTTTTGGCACAGCCGGCACAAAGCAGCCCTCCTTCGGGCAAGTTTAAGGCAACCAACTGCTTGTCTTCCCTTTGGCAAAAGCAGCAATTCTCCCAAGCGGGCAAAAGCCCCATTTGCCGTAATAGCTGGGTCGCAAAGTAAGCTAAGAGTTTCTCCGGGGGGTCCTGCTCCAAACGGGTCAATGCTCTACTAAGCAAGTCGTAGTTTTCCGGGCGCACTTCCTTATCCACGGTAAATAAATCTACCAACTCGGCCATAAACAGCCCATAGGCTAAGCGTTCCAGTTGCTCTCTTACCCGCCGATGGCTGGTAACAATACTGGCCTGAGTGAGGGTGTGGAGATTCTTGCCCGGATGGACTGCCGCCTGTACTTCCACCAGTGGTTCTAAAGCGGCGAAACGACCGCCAGGGCGTCTAGCCCCTTTGGCTACCACCCGGAACTTCCCCTGTTCCCGGGTCAGCAGAACCAAAATCTTGTCTTTTTCCCCTAGGGCATAGGTTTTTAACACTATCCCTAAGACGTTATTACTTACCGCCACCGCTATCCTCACATTCAGCTAAGATCTGCATGCCAGCACTGGCTCCGAGGCGGGTAGCACCGGCTCGGATCAGCGCTAAAGCCGTGGCTAAATCGCGGATACCCCCGGATGCTTTTACTCCCAATTCGGTACCGACGGTGCGACGCATCAATTCCACATCGGCGACGGTAGCACCGCCGCCAGCGAATCCGGTGGATGTTTTCACAAAATGGGCGCCGGCCCTCTTAGCTGCCAAGCAGGCCAACTCCTTTTCCTTATCGGTTAAAAAGACAGTTTCAATGATAACTTTGACTAGTCGCCCTGCTGCCGCAGCCACCACCTGCCGGATTTCGTCTTCTACCTGCTCCCAATCACCGGCCTTGGCCCAGCCCAGGTTAATCACCATGTCAATCTCACTAGCACCATCGGCAATCGCCTGTTCCGTTTCGGCAACTTTTATTTTCGTGCTCATTGCTCCCAAAGGGAAGCCGACCACGGCTGCCACGGGGATTTGGCTATGGGCAACCGCCAAGGGCACGTTACTACCATTAACACAGATACTGGCAAAGCGATTAGCATTGCCCTCTTGGCAAAGTCGTTTAATATCTTCAGGAGTAGCTGTCGGCTTCAGCAAGGTATGATCAATATAAGAAGCAAGCTTTTGCTTGTCCATATCATCTTCCCCTTTGTATCAAATCTTCGTAACCTAACTGGAGCAAACCCGATTGACGGTTACGCCAATCGCGACGGGTCTTGACCCACAGATCGAGGTAAATTTGCGAGCCCAAAAGGCGTTCAATATCGGTACGGGCAGCTTTACCAATGTTCTTAAGCATATTCCCTTGCTTACCGATGATAATGCCCTTTTGTGATTCCCGCTCCACGTAAATTGTGGCCCGCACGTAGACCACATCGTTGTCGCGCTCCTTCATTTCGTCTACCACCACTGCCACCGCATGGGGCACTTCTTCGTGGGTCAACTGCAGAATCTTTTCCCGAATTCGCTCGGCCACCACAAAGCGCTCTGGATGGTCAATTACCATGTCATCCGGATAATATTTAGGCCCTTCCGGCAACACGGCAATTAGCTGCTCCCGCAGCACTTCCAGGTTATACCCGGTAAGGGCGGAGATGTGTACTACGGCTTGGGCCTGGGGCAGTAGCTCCTGCCATTGGCTTTCCAGTTGCGCCAATTTATCTCCTGTTACCAAATCAATCTTGTTAAATACCAAGAATATGGGAGTATCAACCTGGGCCAACTGCTTAGCAATATAGCGGTCGCCCCCGCCCAACTCCGCACTGGCATCCACCATAAACACAATCGCATCCACATCCTGGAGGGTATGCAGGGCTGCTTGTACCATCCCCTCCCCCAACAAGGTTTTGGCTTGATGGATACCCGGCGTATCAATAAAAACTACTTGGGCCTCGTCGGTGGTCAAAATGCAACGAATTTGGTTACGGGTCGTCTGTGGTTTGTCGCTAACAATCAGGTATTTCTCTCCCAATAGGGCGTTAAGGAAAGTGGACTTACCCACGTTAGGTCGCCCGATAACCGTCACAAAGCCGGACCGAAAAGCCATTAGCATTGCTCCTCCGCTAAGGATTTGGGGCCAAAGGGGGCGGGTAATAGCTCGCCAAAAGTGACTTGTCTTCGTTGCCCTTGGCTGGAAACCACGACAATAGGCACTTGGGGCGTAAACCACTCGGCCATAAACTGGCGACAGGCACCACAAGGCATCCCAGGAGTACCATCACCAGCGGCGATGGCCAGGGCGGAAAATTCTCGTTCCCCAGCAGCTACGGCGGCGGCCAGGGCAACGCGCTCTGCACAGATAGTCAGCCCGTACGAGGCATTTTCCACATTGCAGCCGGTATAAATCTTCCCACTGGCGGCGCGTACAGCCGCACCCACTTGGTACTGGGAATAGGGGGCATAAGCTCTACTGCGGGCTTCTTGTGCTGCTAAAATAAGTTCCTGCATGTTATGTATTGGCCTCCTTTACAGGTTACTCACCGCTGCAGGCAGAGTTAATTCAGCTTCCTTTTCTACCTCGATAACAATACCACGACTGGCTGTAAATGTATTAATAATTAAATCCATGCTACTGAATAAAACCTCCGGGTCGCCCACCGCTTCAATCACCACCGGGTTAACCACAATCTGCTTTTGGTTTACAAGCACCACCGGCCCCACACAACGGATGGAAGAGGTGGTCGTCAAACGCTGGCCGCCAACGGAAACGGCTACGGCTCCAGCGGCAAATAGTTCATTAACAATATCCCGGATATCCGTATCATGCACAATATCGCCACTGGTATAGCCGCCCGGAGAATCGTAAAGTTTCAATCGAACTCCGGCTCCAGTTACGCTGGCAAAGCCGGCTAAGGACTTTATGCTTCTTAGTTCGGCTTGCAGAGTCTGGGTTTCCTGCTGTAAAGCTTTCACTTGATCATACAGAGAGCGGATATTTACGGCCTTGGCAGTGCCATCGACTACTTCAATACTGATATTATCAAAGGCTAAACTACACAAGGGATGCTCCTTAATGGCCGTAATGGTCTGCTCAGAAAGCACACCCGCCGGATCATGGACGCTTACTTCTGTCCCCTGTTCATTGCTAATATTAATTGTTATCTTTTGGCGCACCCGCGCTATGCCGGGATCATCGTTAATTAAATTCTGCAATACTTCGCGCCTTTTGGCTGCCCGCTCCATATCAAGTATTTCTTTAGCCGATGCACCGCCATTGAGCATCACTTGCGCCAATTCTTCTAGACTACGGGACCGGCTGACATCATATTGCAGGCGGGCCACCAAATCCCGCACCGACTGTAATCCGGAAAGTCCTTGCTCATTGGCCCAGCGTTCAATATAGCTAATGAGTGTAAAACTGTTTTCTTTTGCTAGCTCCAAAGCATTTTTTTCGCCAGGCAAGTAAAAGAGATTAAGTGAGCGTCCCAGCATCAAAATATTGCCTAGCAACACAATAACTAGCATAGCTATAACAACCGTTTGCCGACCAGGCGCCATCTCCACCCAGTTCTTGCGTGCCATAAATCCTTCCCCTCTCTCCAACTCTTTTTCCGTTAGTCTGTGTTGAAAGCAAGGGCCTGCATGATTTCTAGCTGCCTATCATGCATGGGGCCAACAAATTCGTCATCATGTTCATAACCGACTAAGTGTAACAAGCCGTGGACTAGTAAGAAAGCTAGCTCCCGTTTAAAACTGTGACCATAGCTTTCTGCTTGTGCGAGGGCCTGTTCAATACTAATGACTATATCCCCTAGTATTAGTACGTCGGGAACGTCAAAAAGTTCCTCTCCTTCCAGCTGGGAGAAAGAAAGCACATCGGTGGGCTTGTCGATGCCACGGTATTGCCTATTTAAAGCCCGCATGGCATCGTTGTCAACCAAAGCTACGCTAACTTCGGCATGGAGTGGCACCCGCAACATGATCATGGCACGAGTCAACACCCAGCGGCAAAAGGCCAAAAGATCTTGAGTACAAGGTAGCGCTTGCTGATCATTTTGGATCAGTATCATGGTTTTGTTTTTCACCTTCACCTTCTGCTAATTTTTCCGGATATTCAATACGTTTGTGGAAAATTCCACTCAGTATATGCACAAAGGCAGTACCAATGCTATCCAGTTCCTTCAATGTGATGTCACATTCATCAAGCTGACCATCGTTTAACCGTTCCTTGATTATTTTGCGAACCATGCTATCAATCCGATTAGGCGTGGGCTGAGATAAGGAACGGACGGCCGCTTCCACGCAATCGGCTAGCATAACAATAGCCGCTTCCTTGCTACGTGGCGTAGGTCCCGGGTAACGATAGTCGCTCTCATCAGGCGCATCGCCAGCTTCTTTGGCCTTGTGATAAAAATAATTGACCAGCGTGGTGCCGTGATGCTGTTGGATAATATCAATTATGACCTGGGGCAGTTTATATTCCCGCGCCAGTTCCACACCATCCTTAATATGCGCTGTAATTACTAACGCACTTAGAGAAGGCGGGTACTTGTCATGGGGATTTTCCATGGTGAATTGGTTCTCAATAAAGAAATAGGGACGCTTAAGTTTGCCCACATCGTGGTAATAGGAGCCTACCCGGGCCAATAGCCCATCGGCACCAACGGCTTCCGCCGCTGCTTCTGCCAGATTGGCCACAATAACGCTATGATTATAGGTTCCCGGGGCCTCCACCAATAAACGTTTCAGCAAAGGCTGGTTAGGGTTAGATAACTCCAGCATTTTGACAGTAGAGGCAATGCCAAAGGGTCTTTCCAAAAAGGGTACAATACCAAACCCAATTATGGCCGCTAGCACACCACCGGCGACAGCCCACATGGCATTCGTCACCAAGGTGGTCCAGCCTTCGCTATGCAATAGTCCGAAAGCAACAGTGGAGAGGCTTGTAGCGATAGCTATTAACGCGCCGGCCCTAACCAGGTCAAAACGCTGATTCATACGCGAAACACTAAAGGCTCCAACGGCCGCACCGATAAGGCCAACGCCCATCAGTGTGGTGTCAAAGCCGGCTAAAGCACCGGCAATCAGAGCCATGCTAATACTGCCCGCCATTGCAATCCGAGGCCCAATCAGAACTGCCATCAAAATAGATGCGGTGGCCACCGGCATCAGAAGACCGGAAACAACGCTAAAAGCTTTACACAAGCCACCGGTCAGTAAAACAATAAGACCCAGCAAAAGCACCTGCTGCGAGCTTTCCCAAACATCGCGGGCGAAAAGCGTCAAATATAGTACGAGGGGTAAAAGGGCAACGAACATATAAACTAAGGCGCCGCCAACCAAGTGCCAGTTAATACCTGGGGATAATAAACCCAGGTCTGTTAGCAACATGATCTCCCTTTCGGTGGCAATCTCACCTTGTCCAATTATTTTCTGTCCCTTTTGGACCATAACCGGCAACACCCGGGCCACCGCTTCTTGCCGCAGGCGCTCTGTAGCTGTGGCATTATAAAGCATATTGGGTTTTAGCAACACACTAGCCAACTGGCGCAGAAAGGTCTTGTTATTATTGGAGATATAAAGGCCGTTTATCTCCCGGTGCACCTGTTCTTCCGCCGTAGTAAGGGCCTCCGCCTTAATGCCACGGGCATAAGCCTGCTCCAAAATGGTGCCTAAGGTCGCTTCCATCTGGGCACAATCCTCGGCGGAAAGCCTCAGGCCTGTATACAAAGCGGCTTCTGGCAATTGTATAGGCAGGGTTTCCTGCAGTAGAGCTACCTTCTCTTCCGTGGTCTTGTCCTCTTGACTGGCCACAGTTTGCAACTGCTCGAAAACCTCGGCCAGCTGGGCAGCCGTTGTTATAGCCACATTCGGGTCTTGCTCAAATACATCTTTAACACTTTGTTTAGCCAACTCTCGGGCCTCATTAGTTGTATAGCGATCTTCTACTGTGCGGGGAGCGCCGATGTAGCGCGGACTGGCCTGTCCCACTTCCAATTGGATCGATTCGGGTAAAACCGCAATGAATAGTAACAGAGACAAAGACAGATAAACAAACAACAGTAAGAGCGCCCGGCGAATAACCGGGCGGCGCCAAAACCTTCTAGAAAACACATTTGCTCTCGTCGGTTTATTAGCCACCAAAAACCCCTCCCCAAAACCGGAATAACGCCACTGGGAGCTATTGTTTCTTCTTTTGCAAATGGGCTTCGTATGCTTTTACGATGCGCTGCACCAACGGATGCCGCACCACATCCTGATCAGTAAGGTAAACAAAACCAATCCCTTTCACATTCTGTAGGATTTTACAAGCTTCTGCTAGTCCACTAGCCTTGCCCTTGGGTAAATCTATCTGGGTCAGGTCGCCGGTAACTACCGCCCGCGAACCAAAGCCCAGCCGTGTTAGAAACATCATCATCTGTTCAGGTGTAGAATTTTGGGCTTCATCTAATATTATATAAGCGTCATCAAGGGTGCGACCCCGCATGTAGGCCAATGGAGCTACTTCAATAACTCCCCTTTCCATATATTTTTGGAAAGTGTCCTGGCCCAGAATATCGAAGAGAGCATCATACAGGGGGCGCAAATAGGGGTCAACTTTGTCTTGGAGATCACCGGGCAAGAAACCTAAACGCTCACCGGCCTCCACCGCCGGTCGCGTCAGGATGAGCCTACTAACCTCCCGGTTACGTAACGCCGCAACGGCAACAGCCATTGCCAGATAGGTTTTTCCCGTACCAGCCGGCCCGATGCCAAATACGATATCGTATTTCTTGAGAGCTTGTACATAGGCCTGCTGCCCTCGCGTCTTGGGGCGAATTCTCTTGCCACGACTGGTGCTGACAATCACGTTGGCATAAATCTCATTTAGATTGGGTTCCTGTCCATCGGCAATGAGGCGCAGACCGTAAGCCACATCATGTTGACTAATTGCTATCCCTTGACGCAAGAGGGAAAATAGCTGGGTTAAGAGTGCTTCAGCTTGTAAAACGGCCTCCTGTGAGCCGCTCAGTTGCAACTCATTATCTCGGATCGTTATTCTCACTGGAAGGGCTGTTTCAATAGCCTTTAGGTTTTCATCAAAGCGACCGAAAACAGCTCTAGCCTCTTCTAAATCATGCAGATACAACTTTTTGCTATACATTTCTTGCTGCGAATGCGAGTTGCTCAAATCGGCTTGCCCCCTTGGAGTTTATTCTGCAATCAATTCTCTAAATTCACCTATAGATTCTATGGCTTCAATGATAGCTCGAACTCTCACCGTATTTTGATCCGACAATAATTCCGTCTCAAAATGGATCGCTATCGGCACCGCGTCTTCGGGTAGCTGCTCTAGCGCCAAACGTTCAGCCTCTCTTTCGGCGTCGGCTAATGCCCTTTCCAAAGGGACCACCTGCTGTTCTTCCGTCAATTCAAAAAAGGTCTTGCGTTTATGTTCTACAGCTAGCCCTAAATCACTCCAAATTAAGGGTAAATACTGGCAATCCTCTTCGTAGAGGGCAAAGGGAGGAGTGGGACTGCCCCGAAGAACTATTTCTTTACCACCAAAATTGAGAGTTTCGCAGATATATTCTCTGCCAGTACGAGTTTGTACTAACCTTTGGTGTGCACTGGTGGCGATACCATCATAACAGATGATAGCTTCAATAATACCATCGGCATGGACATAAGTCATCTCGACCCCTTCGTCAACTTCAAAAGCTCCGCTAATCAAAATCTGCCCCCGCTCTACAGTATCACCAGCTTTGACCATCGCTTTACCGGCGGTAGCAACTATCTTCTTTATAACCCCGTCTTTTGCAGCAACCACATGGCCTATTGTTTTAGTTTCGGGAGTCACTATCTTTTTCTCTACCACTTCAATCACGGCATAGGACCCCTTAAGCTCTATACCCACCCATGATAGTTCGGGAAGTTTAATAACTAGAGAGCGGGCCAGCTGATTGGGTACCAGTTTTCCTCTATATACCCCCGGGCGTAGCCCCAATTCGGCAGCCGCTTGTAGTACGGTGGCCGTAGGCACCTCCTCGTTGCCCCGTACCTCCACAAACCAAACAAAGGATCCTAGCACATAAAGGCTGATAATAAAAAGAAGGGCGCCACAGGCAAAGGCCGTTCGTTTCCAAAGGCGGTCCAGCAAAAAGGGTAGCCCCCGCCGTTTAATAATGCGCACCCGCACCCTCGATTTACGGGCTACCGGCCGCATTTGTTTAAATCCAGCTATGCTTGTCTTGCCTACCACCACACCCTGACGCGTAGTATAGACATCCCATACGGGAATGCCCTCCTGCAAACACAGATTTATAAACCGCTCCACCCGGGGCCCTTCAAACCGGATGGACAAGTAACCAATCAAGCGCAAGAAGATCCGCTCAAATATCATTTTACCACCCCTGCTTTAGAGAACATAAGCTTGGAGGAACGATAGCTAAGCAATTAACCGATGTAAGCCACGTTAGTAATGCTGCCATCTATGATAATTTCATCGGGCAAAATAGAACGCAGGGTTAGCTTTTGTCCGGTAATAACGATCTCGCCGCGGGCGACAGCCACACGAATATGAGTATCCGTATAAAGGATCACACCGCGATGGTTTTCCAGCGTCAGCTGCACATTGCCTATCAGGGTTACCCGGGGCAAATCTAACACCAGATCCTTGGGCAATTCTAATATGTCGGTCATCAACGTGCGTATTCTATCTTGCCTTCCCATCCTTCTGCCTCCTCCTGTCTTGAGAATCACTACCCGTCTCTTCTAGTTTTATGCCGCCCCTCCCCTTAAAAGAAGCAACACAAAAGGCACCCAAAGGGTGCCTTTTCAGCCACAATTAAATTTAGTAGCGCTTATTTCTCTTTCTTCTAGCAGCTTCTGCTTTCTTCTTACGCCTGACACTCGGTTTTTCATAATGCTCCCGCTTTCGGGCTTCAGAAAGAACACCAGAACGCTGGCACTGACGCTTAAAACGTCTTAGCGCACTATCCAGAGATTCGTCTTTACGGATTTTAATCTCGGCCACTTAGTCTCCCTCCCTCCGCACCAAAATGCTCGGAGTGATGCGGGCTCTTCTGCACTTAGCTAAATGAACCTTCTGCCATTATATAGCCCACTCTAATTGCTGTCAACCCAAGGCTGGCAAATCGGACAGCGGCTTTCCTCCGATAACATGCAGGTGCAAGTGCATAACCACCTGCCCCCCGTCCTTGCCCACGTTAGTAACTACGCGGTAGCCGGTAAGATTTTGTTCTTTGGCTACCCGTCTAGCAACACCCAACAAAGCACCTAACAGCTGATCATCGGACGGTTGTGTATCCTGCAGTGATTCAATATGGCGCTTGGGGATGACTAAAATATGCACCGGCGCTACCGGGTTAATATCGCGAAAGGCGAGAATTTGCTCATCTTCGTAAACCACATCGGCTGGTGCCTCTTTAGCTACTATTTTGCAGAAAATGCAATCAACCACTCTTGTTCACCCCCCCGCTCATCCTAAATATAGATTCGACAGGTCGGAGAATAATCCTGCTGAACCCCTCTTATCCAACTCAGGTTTCACTTTCTTCCAATCTAGCTAAGGCCACGGGCTATAGGCAGCCCTTAAACTTTTATCCAAGCGTTCGCACCGTCAATAAGCACCTTCGTTATCTGGTTGGAGCGCAAACGGCTATCCCTACTCCATACGGTGACATAGGTATCCGTATGGCCCGACCAGACGCCCTCTTCATCCCGGCTCTCCCATAAGACGGCCTGTTCGGTACCGCTTAGCCTCTGGGCATACTCTCGGGCCATGCGCCGGCCTAAGGCAATTAAAGCCCGGCTACGGCGGATCTTTTCCGCC
>JAAYGE010000027.1 GCA_012727835.1 Bacillota bacterium | reverse complement strand
GATGTACACCGTTTGAATATGCGGCGTCTCCATGAGCTATGTGTGGAGAAGGGAGTGCGCGATAAACTGCTACTGGTGGGTGGCGGCACTCAGGTGACCAACGAAATTGCGGTGGAATGTGGCCTCGACGCCGGCTTTGGCCGGGGTACTAAGGGCCACCATGTGGCCAGCTTCTTAGTGCGGGAGCGAAGGCAACGGGCCTAAGGAGGGGCAGCCATGACCCACATTGAAGTGTTAGTTGCCGAGATAGGCAGCACTACCACCGTAGTTAATGCTTTTACCGACCTTAGCAGAGAGCAACCCCGCTTTTTGGGACAGGGGCAAGCACCCACCTCGGTGCCCCAGGGCGATGTAACCATCGGCCTCCGCCAGGCCATCGACGACCTGGAAGAGAGGATGGGAGATTCGATCACGTGGGAGACCATGTTGGCTACCAGTAGTGCGGCCGGTGGGCTGCGGATGAGCGTACATGGTTTGGTTTACGATATGACAGCCCGGGCGGCCCGTGAGGCGGCCCTGGGTGCCGGTGCCGTATTAGGGCTAATAACGGCCGGCGAACTGAGCCCCCACGATCGGGCAACCCTTAAGCAGCAAAAGCCCAATATCATTCTGCTGGCCGGGGGGGTGGATTACGGGGAATCGGCCACCGTGTTGGCTAATGCCCGCCATTTGGCAGAGGCTCGGCTGCCGGCCCCCATTATCTATGCGGGCAATAAGGCGGTCCAACAGGAGTTTGTGGCCATCATGGAGGCGGCCCAACTCCCCTATTATACGGTAGACAACGTCTACCCAGCTATCGATGAGCTCAACGTGGAGCCGGCGCGGCAGGTTATCCAGCAGGTCTTTGAAGAACACATAATCCATGCGGCCGGTATGGAAAAGATCCGGCAGATGGTTACCGGGCAAATCTTACCCACCCCGGGCGCCGTCTTACTGGCCGCCCAACTCCTGTATGAAGCTATCGGTGATCTATTGGTCATAGATGTGGGCGGAGCCACCACCGACGTGCATTCGGTAACGCCCGGTTCCGATGAAATTAACCGCCTGTTACTGCATCCCGAACCCTTGGCTAAACGGACGGTGGAGGGCGATTTGGGGGTATATGTTAATGCTCCCCACGTGACCGAACGCATGGGTAAGCAGGCGTTAAGGGCCCGTATCGGTGATCCGGTGGATAATCTATTAGCCAACTGGTCACCCATCCCCACCACTGCCCAAGAATTGCGCCTGCTGGAGGAACTTACTCGCGAGGCGGCTCGCACCGCCCTGGAGCGACATGCGGGCCGTTTGAAACAACTCTATGGCCCCCAGGGGCGTTCTACCATCGCCGAGGGTAAGGATCTAACTAATGTACGCTACGTGCTTGGCACCGGTGGGCCATTAACCCAGCTACCTAATGCCAAGCAACTGCTGGCAGATATTTTGGCTCGACCGGCAGGGCAGGCGCTCTTACCTTCAGGGCCGGTAGATATTTTGATTGACAAGCACTATAACCTGGCCGCCCTGGGTGTATTGGCCAATCGTTATCCGCAGGCGGCACTGCGTCTCATGTACGACAGCTTAGGCATTTCCTAGAGATTTCGAACGAACTGAACTCTAGCTGGGAGGTGGTAGGAAATGTATCCCCTATTGCGTGTAGACTTGGACAAGTTGCGCCATAATGCGGAAGCCCTGCTACAGTTGGCTAACCCTTGGGGGGTCAACATTTGGGCCGTCACCAAAGTATTCTGCGGTGCCCCTGCCGTGGGCCAAGCACTGCTGGCTGCTGGTATTACTACCTTGGCCGATTCGCGGCTGGAGAATCTGGCCCGGCTACCGGCGGCGGAAAAGGTATTATTACGCTTGCCCGATCCCCGCCAGGCAGATGCAGTAGTCCGGTACGCCGATTGGAGCCTAAACAGTGAACTGACTACGCTACAGGCTTTAAGCCGGGCCGCCACGGCCGCTGGTAAGCAACATAAGGTTCTATTAATGGTGGATGTGGGCGATCTCAGAGAGGGCCTTTGGCCCGATGAGGTGATAGGCTTTGTGCGGCAGGCGGTAGATTTGCCGGGGATATGCATCGCCGGCATAGGAACCAATCTGACCTGTCTCAATGGTGTACTTCCCGACTCCAACAACCTGAGTATTTTGGTGGAGTTGGCCACCGAGCTGGAGCGTTTAGGTTTGGCGAAGTGTGAAGTCGTTTCCGGCGGTAATTCCAGCTCTTTTGAAATGTTGCGGCAGGGAAAGCTGCCTAAGGGAATCAATAACCTGCGCCTGGGAGAGGCCATAATTCTAGGGCGGGAAACGAGTAAAAATCGCCCCCTGCCCGGCTTATTCACCGATACGGTAACTCTGCAAGCGGTGGCTATTGAGGTAAAGGAGAAACCTTGGCAGCCCATCGGTACCATTGGGGAAAATCCCTTCGGCAATACCCTCCAACTTACTGACAAGGGGACCGGCCGTCGAGTTATACTAGCTCTAGGGCGACAAGACGTTAACCCGGAGGGGCTGGTACCTTTAGAGCCGGGAGTACGGGTACTAGGCGCCAGCAGCGATCACCTGATTTTGGATATGCGCGACTATCCGGAGGACGTGCAGGTGGGCCAGGTCTTTAGTTTCGGTCTCAATTACACAGCCCTTTTGGCCGCCTGTACTTCGCCCTATGTGGTTAAAGAGTTTGTGCAGGCAAAGAAGAGGCCGGTTGGCTTAGAAAAGGAGGAAAGCCAATGTCAGGACAAATCGTTGGTGGTTGGTACAGTCCCCATCCACCTATTATCATCCCCGCCGTCGGCCGAGGAGAAGAAAAATTGGCCGCTGCCACTATCAGTAGCATGCGGCAGGCGGCCCAGGAAGTAGCCGAGTTGTGTCCCGATGCGGTTATCGTCTGTGGCCCCCATGGTCCCCTCTTCGCCGATGCCTTTACCGTAGAAACCGAGCCGGTAATACAAGGCGACTTTTCCGCCTTTGGGGCTAAAGAGGAGCAGATTAGGGTAGATATCGATTCGGATCTGACAAGAGCTATCATCAAGGAAAGTGGGGCCCAGGGGTTGCCTCTGGTGGGATTAACCGCCCGCCTTAAACGGCAATTTCGACTTACGTCCCGGCTGGATCATGGGGCGGCCATTCCCCTGTGGTTTTTGCGGGCTGCTAACGCGGGCCAGTTACCGCCCGTTGTGCTGGTGAATATGTCTGGATTGCCCCTCATAGAGCATTACGCTCTGGGGGTGGCTATACAGCGGGCCGTACAAGCATCGGGGAAGCGGGTAGCCATTATCGGTAGTGGCGATTTATCCCATCGTCTCAGTGATGAGGCGCCCGCCGGATACCATCCGGAAGCCCAGCGCTTTGACGCGGCGGTGGCCGAACTGCTTCGCTCTCAACGGGTGCAGGATTTGCCTGCCTTAGAAGAATTGGCTACCGTGGCCGGTGAATGTGGGCTGCGGCCGCTGGCGGTCTTTCTGGGCTGTTTTGAGGGTTTGGCTGGAAGCTATCGGGTGCTTTCTTACGAGGCTCCTTGGGGAGTTGGCTATTTGGTGGCTACACGACAAGTAGCAGCTGGGCAAGGCAAGTTCTACTTAGATACCTTTTTAGCTGAGCGGCAGGCCGCCATCGAGCGGCAAAGGGCAGCCGAATCACCGCCGGTGCAATTGGCCAGAAGGGTAGTGGAAAGCTATGTGCAAACGAGCCGTGTGCCCGACCAGTTGCCTTCTTTGCCGGCCTCATTGCCAGCCCGCGCGTGAGCTTTCGTCACCATCTATAAGCACGGTCAGCTGCGGGGTTGT
>JAAYGE010000026.1 GCA_012727835.1 Bacillota bacterium | reverse complement strand
TCCATCGGGTTACCCATCGAGTCTTCAAATTGGAACACGATGGCTCCAATCTGTTCCCCCGGTTCATTAGGAATCACGGCAAAGTTGAAAGAGTCGCTGGAGCCCGGGTTAAAGTTGCCCACGAAGTAACGGCCGCCCTCCAATTGGAAAGGTCCTTCCGCCTGCACCATTAGGTTATAAAGGGTGGTTTTGCCCAGGTTATAGAACTCCACGTTAACCGGCACCATGTCGTATAGCATCGGTTCCCCATACAGCACTACCTCGCCCACCACCAGGCGTGAATTCTGGTGCACCGGAATGGTGATCATCTCCTGCGCATTGTAGGCGTTACCCTGCTCATCCTCATATTCAAAGGTAATTCTCAGCGGATAGGTTTTGTTTTCCGCATCGGCCTTAGCACTCAAACTCAGCGTAGCCGGCACCACTTCCCCTGCAGCAATACTCTCAATGAACAACGTATTACTGGCATCCACTGGTAAAAAGACGCCTTCCTCTGAGATAATAGTCACCTTTAAGTTGGTAATTGTTTTGCTGCGCGATGTGTTCTGCAAATCCAGCTCCAGCAAGAAGTTGTTTCCCGCCCGAACCTCCTGGGGCGAGAGGCTGTACTTACTGATAATCAGTCGCGGTACCCCCTTGTCTTCCACAGTGGCGGGACCATCCAGGGGTAGGAATACCGTATTGGTGGAGCTATAGGTGACGCCGCTGATATCCGTATAATCGAGTTTTATTTGCAGCCGGGTGGATGCGCCTTCTAGCGTGGGGGCGGGGTAAAGGTTATAGACCACCTCGGCTTGGCCGTTTCCATCTATGAAGTCGATATATTTAATATCGCCGTCGTTAAACACCGAAGTGCCCGCCGGATCTAGACCTTCAAGGGTTATCTGCACATTGCGGGCTGGCGTAGCCCCACTGTTAGTAATCTTGAACTTCACGGGCGTTGGTTTGCCCGGTATCAGCCACTGGGAACTGGTAGCCGTCAAGCGTGGGGCCCCATTGCGGTTTTCTACTCGAATGTAGGCCGTTTCCGAGTCGGTAAAACGGTCTCCGTGGTTGTTATGGAAAATGTAATTCACCGTAATTGGATGGATACCCGTTGTTGCTCCTGGTGCTAGTTGCACAGCAAATTTAGCTTCTTTTACCTGATCGCGGCTAAGAGTATTGATGGTAGCTGACACGGTAAGCCGATCAGTTGTAAATAGGGGCCTGTTCTTGTCCGCCGGCTCTACAGATACCGTAATCTTATTGGCCGCATAGATTGCCGTGTTCTTGATAGGAATAACTAGCTCCTCCGTTTCCTGGTCGAGCAAAGGTATGGCCGCTTCCGTGTCAACCGTAAGGTTAGGTCTATACTTGGTGGTATCCACCGGCGGTGGGTCTGGTTCCGGCTGGGGTTCCGGTGGTGGAGTAGGATCGGGCATAGATTTGATAACTAATATCTCGGTTTTATATTCATCCTGCTTATCGTCACCATACACGTAATTCAATTTAAGAGGGAGTCTGGAGTTATCACCGGTTTGTAGAAAATATAGTCTTTGCGAGGGATTCCCCCCTTTATTAAGCGATGAAATCGTGCTTGTGCTGGCATCGATAGGGCCACTGACGATGGTATGCGAGCCGGTCACATGCTTAAAACTAGAACTCTCTCCGTCAATTGCTATTGTGAAGCTCTTCAAGTCTGTACGGTTCCATTTAAAGTGCAGCGTAACCGCGTAGGTATTGGCAACCCCTAAAACTCCCTGTACCGAATACCCGGTAACTTGCAGTGGGGGCGGTGGTTCCTCCGCCCGTACCTCCCCAATTTCATTGACTAACGAAACGACCAACAATCCACACAACAAAAGAGCAAATATCCTTTTCATTGGACCACCCTCTTTCTGTTGTTCACTATTTTCACGATGTTACCATCGCTAATGTGGATAATGCGGTGGGCATAAGCCGCAACTGCCATGTCGTGGGTCACCAGCACCAGCGTCTGCCCAAAATCTCGGGTCATACTCGTCATCAATTCCAGGACCTCCCGCGTCGTCCTTGTATCCAGGTTACCTGTCGGTTCATCGGCAAAAACAATAGGGGGACGGCTTACCAGTGCTCTGGCAATGCCCACCCGTTGCTGTTGGCCCCCACTCATCTGGGTGGGGCGATGGTTCAGGTGGCTGCCCAATCCTACCCGCTGTAGAACATCTCGCG
>JAAYGE010000025.1 GCA_012727835.1 Bacillota bacterium | reverse complement strand
GCTGTTGGAAGCCCAGCGTCTGGAACAGCGCACCCGTTATGACTTAGAAATGATGCAAGAGCTGGGTTTCTGTTCCGGCATCGAAAACTATTCGCGCCATCTGGATGGGCGCGCTCCCGGGGAGAGGCCCTTCACCTTGTTGGACTATTTCCCCGACGATTTTCTGTTGGTGGTGGACGAGTCCCACGTGACCATTCCCCAGGTACGAGGCATGTATGCGGGCGACCGTTCCCGTAAGGAGACCCTGGTGGAGCATGGGTTCCGGTTGCCCTCCGCCCTGGATAATCGCCCTTTAAACTTCGACGAGTTTTCCCAGCTCTTAAACCAGGTGATTTATGTTTCTGCCACTCCCGCTCCCTATGAACTGGAGCAGAGTAGCCAGGTGGTGGAGCAGATTATTCGTCCCACCGGATTGTTGGATCCGGAGGTCATTGTCCGCCCCATTGAAGGGCAGATTGACGATCTCTACGGTGAGATTAGAAAACGTATTGAACGGAACGAACGGGTGCTGGTGACCACCTTGACTAAACGCATGGCGGAAGACTTGACCGATTATTTCCGTGAAATGGGCTTGCGGGTGCGTTACCTGCATTCCGATATCGATACGATTGAGCGGATGGAAATCATCCGTGGCTTACGCCTAGGCGAATTCGATGTATTAGTGGGTATTAACTTGCTGCGGGAAGGGTTAGACTTACCCGAGGTATCTTTGGTGGCTATCCTGGATGCGGATAAGGAGGGCTTCTTGCGCTCAACCACCTCGTTGATACAAACCATCGGCCGAGCAGCCCGCAATGTGAATGGACAAGTCATCATGTACGCGGACCAGATTACGCACTCTATGGAGGTTGCCATTCAAGAGACTAACCGCCGTCGGGCCATACAGATGGAATACAACAAGAAGCATAATATTACGCCGCGCAGTGTGCAGAAGGCGGTGCGAGACGTGATTGAAGCTACAAAGGTGGCTGAGGAACAGACCAGCTACAGCTTATCCAGTGAGTCGGTGAAGAAGCTCAGCGCCCGCGAACGTAAGGATCTAATTGCCAAGCTGGAGAAGGAAATGAAGGAGGCCGCCCGCCGGTTGGAGTTCGAGCATGCGGCTAACCTACGGGATCTGATCATTGAACTGAGAGGTTATGACAGATAATGCATGTACGCCGGGGTTGGTCCCGTTAACAGTCCGAGCCGAGGGGCTCTGCTAGAGCACTGGCTAGCGCCAACTGTGCTTACACAGCCCCCTCGGCTCTTGCAACTAGTGACCAACGGCACTGTGGGGGGCTTAGTGCGACAGCTTCGTATGCGTAGGGTATACTCGGTGGGCGTCCTATATGGGTATGTCAACAATTAACAGGCGTCGCCTGCTTGTGATAACAACTTCAACCGGGAAGTATTTGTAGGGGCCGCCCGTTGGTCGGCCCGCCTTTTCTTCGCAGACATTTAAGTCAATGGCCCCTTGCCCCAGCGGCCTGCTAGTGGTAAAATGCGAATGTATGTACGATGGGCAGGAGGGAAGATTGTGGCCCAAGATAAAATTGTAGTGCGTGGAGCACGTACTCATAATTTGCAGAATGTGGATGTGGATATACCCCGCAATAAATTGGTGGTGGTAACCGGGCTTTCCGGCTCGGGTAAATCCTCATTAGCTTTCGATACAATTTATGCGGAAGGGCAGCGGCGTTACGTGGAGTCCCTTTCCGCCTATGCGCGCCAGTTTCTAGGCCAGATGGACAAGCCGGATGTGGACTATATAGAAGGTCTTTCACCGGCTATTTCCATTGACCAAAAGACCACCAGCCGCAACCCCCGTTCCACGGTGGGTACGGTAACCGAGATCTACGACTATCTGCGGCTGCTTTATGCCCGAGCGGGCGAACCCTATTGTCCCAACTGCGATACGGCCATCAGTATGCAAACAATTGAACAGATTGTGGATCAGGTGCTGGCCATGCCGGAAGGCACCCGGTTCCTGGTATTGGCTCCCGTGGTCCGTGGGCAGAAGGGTGAGCATGTGAAGTTACTGGAAAACTTACAGCAGGAAGGCTATGTGCGCGTCCGCGTTGATGGCGAAATGCACGAACTGGGAGAACCCATCCAGCTGGATAAGAACCGCAAGCATACCATCGAAGTAGTGGTTGACCGCCTGATCGTGCGTCCCCATATAGGCAGCCGTTTGGCCGACTCTATCGCTACGGCTACCAAGCTGACCGACGGGTTGCTGATTATCAGCACCTTAGATGGGGAGGAGACGGTCTATAATCTCAACTTTGCCTGCACCAACTGTGGCTTTAGTTACTCGGAGATCAGCCCCCGCATGTTTTCCTTTAATAACCCCTATGGGGCTTGTCCCCACTGTGATGGTTTAGGTGCCCATCAAGAATTCGATCGGGACCTGATCATCCCTAAGCCGGAGCTTTCCCTAGCGGAGGGGGCTATTGCGCCCTGGGCCGAATCCAGCAGTAATTATTACCCGGCCCTGCTGCAGGCCGTTTGTGATAACTATAAAATTGATTACCATGCTCCCGTAGCCGACCTGACGGAAGAGCAGATGGATATCATTCTGCATGGAGGGCCCCATCGGCTTAACGTAGTGTACAGCGATAGCAGGGGCCGGATGCGGGAGTTCCGACTGATATACCGGGGCGTGATCCCCATGCTCAATCGCATGTACCGGGAGACCTCTTCCTCCTGGCTGCGCGAAAACCTGGAGCAATTTATGACCGAAAATCTCTGTGCCGTTTGTAACGGGCAACGCCTGAAGCCGGAAAGTTTATCGGTCAAGGTGGGGGGCTTAAACATTGCCCAAGTGAGCGCCCTTTCTATAGCTCAGGCCCTCGAGTTCTTCTCCAACTTGGAGTTAAGCCAGCGCCAGCAGATGATTGCCCGCCAGATACTGAAGGAAATAAAGGAACGCCTGGGCTTCTTGGTGAACGTAGGATTGGACTACCTGACCTTGGACCGCCAGGCCGGCTCTCTGTCCGGTGGCGAAGCCCAGCGTATCCGTTTGGCCACCCAGATCGGTTCCAGCCTGATGGGAGTGCTATACATTTTGGACGAGCCCAGTATTGGCTTACATCAGCGGGATAATTCTCGCCTCATCGATACCTTGAAGAGCCTCCGAGACTTAGGCAATACGGTAATTGTGGTCGAACACGACCAGGAAACCATGGAAGCCGCCGATCATATCATCGATATGGGGCCCGGCGCCGGCCAGCACGGCGGGCGCGTAGTAGCGACTGGTACCCTGGAGGAGATTAGCCAGGTACCCGAATCGGTTACCGGGCAGTATTTTTCCGGTAAGAGAAAGATTGAGGTACCCTCTACCCGGCGGCAGCCCAACGGCAAATACTTGGAGGTCATTGGGGCCCGGGAGAATAACCTGAAGAATATCGACGTAAAGGTTCCCTTGGGCGTATTCACCTGTGTAACTGGTGTCTCCGGATCGGGGAAAAGTACGTTGGTCAATGAAATTATCCATAAGCGTTTAGCTATGGAGCTCAATCGGGCTCGGCGTAAACCGGGGGCCCATGATGACATCTTGGGTCTAGAGCATCTGGAGAAGGTGATCAACATCGACCAGGCCCCCATTGGGCGCACTCCCCGTTCCAACCCGGCCACCTATACCGGCGCTTTCGATCCTATTCGTCAGTTGTTTGCCGAAACACCGATGGCCAAGATGCGCGGCTATGCCCCGGGGCGCTTTAGCTTTAACGTCAAGGGGGGCCGTTGCGAGGCTTGTAAGGGCGACGGTATTGTAAAGATTGAAATGCATTTCTTGCCCGATGTCTATGTGCCCTGTGAAGTGCGCCATGGTAAGCGCTATAACCGGGAAACTCTAGATGTGCGCTATAAGGATAAAACCATCGCCGACGTGCTGGAGATGACCATAGAAGAGGCTCTAGAATTCTTCCAGAGTGTGCCCCGCATTGCCCGTAAACTGCAAACCCTGGTCGATGTAGGCCTGGGGTATATGCGCTTAGGGCAGTCGGCCACCACCCTCTCCGGCGGAGAAGCCCAGCGGGTTAAGTTGGCCACCGAGCTAAGCCGCCGCAGTAATGGCCGTACCTTTTATATTTTGGACGAGCCTACCACCGGTCTGCACATGGCCGATATTGAACGTTTGTTAGAAGTGCTGCAGCGCCTGGTGGATGCGGGCGACACGGTCATGGTGATAGAACACAATCTAGATGTTATTAAATCGGCCGACTATATTATCGACCTGGGTCCTGAGGGAGGCGACCGGGGCGGCCAGGTAGTAGCCACCGGCACTCCCGAAGAAGTGGCCGCCAGCCCCGATTCCTATACGGGGTATTATCTAAGACAGGTGTTGCAACAATAGAGAGCGCTCAACACGGCCCACCCGGGAGTCTAAGAGATTCGTAGGGGCCGCCCGTTAAATATTAATTACCCCGCGTAAGCGGGGTTTTTGCTACCTGCATCAGATGGGACCGGCTCTGTTATAATGTTGTTAAGGAGGTGAGGCAGGTGTCGGTGCTGGAAAACAAATTGGCTTTATTGCCGGAAAAGCCCGGAGTCTATATCTATAAAGATCGCAACGGCCACATTTTGTATATCGGTAAAGCCCTTTCCTTGCGGCAGCGGGTGCGGTCCTATTTCCAAGCCAGTGCGGACCATTCCAGCAAGGTGCGGGCCTTGGTGCAGAAAATCCATGATTTAGAGATTATCGTCACCAACAATGAAGTAGATGCCCTCATCTTGGAGAGCAATTTGATCAAAGAACACCAGCCCTGGTTTAATATCCGGATCAAGGATGATAAACATTACCCCTATTTGAAACTGACCATGGCTGAAACCTATCCGCGCCTTTTGATTGCCCGGCGCATTCAGAAGGATGGATCTAAATATTTCGGCCCCTACCCCAGTAGCTTAGCCATGCGGGAAACTTTGAAATTGATACGCCGCATTTTCCCTTTGCGCACCTGTAAGCAGCAACTGGATGGACAGCCGGTGGGGCGGCCCTGCCTCAACTACCATATCAAGCGTTGCTTAGGCCCTTGTACCGGTAAGGTGAGTCGGGAGGAGTATATGGAAGTGGTGCAGAATGTTGATATGCTCCTTTCCGGCCGTTATGATAATTTAATCAAACAGCTGACGGAGCGGATGGAGGAAGCTGCCGCCGCTTTACAGTTTGAGAGGGCGGCCGAGCTGCGGGACCAGCTGAAGGCCATTGAGCGCATATCGGAAAGACAGAAGATGATTTCCCCCGACCTGGCCGACCGGGATGTCTTTGCTGTGGCCCGGGGCGTGGAAGAGACCTGCATTGGCATGCTGCTTGTGCGGGAAGGCCATGTCATAGGCCGTGAACACTATTTCTTGACCGGCACAGAAGATTTGTCCCAGGGGGAAATATTGGCCGGGTTTCTGAAGCAGCATTATGCCAACAATCCCTTCATCCCCCGAGAAGTGATCTTATCCGCCGAGCTGCCGGACAACGATGGGGAGTTAATTAGCGAATGGCTAACTCAGCGGCGGGGCAGCAAGGCCCAGCTGATCGTTCCTAAGCGGGGCGATAAGAAGCTACTGGTGGAGATGGCGGAAAAGAATGCGGCCCTGGCATTGGAGGAGCGTTTAGCTCGCAGTCTCAGTGAAGGAAAACTACAACAAGAGGCGTTGCAGGAGTTGGCCCGCTTCTTGGAGTTGGCGGAGCCGCCACGACGCATCGAGTGCTATGATATTTCCAACATCTCCGGTAAAGAGGCCGTCGGCTCCATGGTGGTTATGATCAACGGCGAGCCGCAGCCTTCCGAGTATCGCCGTTTCCGTATTCGAGATATTGAGGGTCCCAATGATTACGCCATGATGCAGCAGGTGCTACGGCGTCGTTTTCGCCGTCTGCAACAGGATGACGAACGTTTTTCCGATATACCCGATTTAATCATAATTGACGGGGGTAAAGGACAGCTTTCGGCGGCTCTGCAGGTCTTGCACGAGCTGGGTTTTGCCGGCCTACCGGTTGTCGGTTTGGCAGAAAAGGAAGAACATATTTTCCGGCCCGGCCATAGTGAGCCCTTAATTTTACCCCGCCAGTCCCAAAGTTTATATTTGGTACAGCGAATTCGCGATGAGGCCCATCGGGTGGCCCTGCAGTATCATCGACGGCTGCGGGCTAAAAAACAGGTGGCCTCTTGGCTAGAAGGCTGTCCCGGCATCGGACCGGCCCGCCGCAAGGCGCTCCTGAAAGCCTTCGGTTCGCTCAATAAAATAAAGGCCGCCAGTGAAGCCGAGCTGGCCCAGGTGCCGGGCATGACTAAAAAGGCAGCGGCCAATCTGTACGCCTATCTACGGGTAGAAGGCTCCAATTGAAATTCTTGAGGAGAAGGGAGAGGTAGCTCATGCGCCAAGCGAATGTGGTCTACCCTTTGGAGGAAGATCGGCAGGATTTTAGTATTATCTATCACGAGCTTTGGGATTGCTACTTACCCTATTTAGGGCCGGCAGCCACCCTGTTATATTGTTTTCTTAAGCGGCAAGTTCACCGGGGCTTGTCGGGCCCCAGTAGTGCCAATTGGGCGGCCGATGTTTGCGCTCCTTTAAGTCTGACCGTGTCCGATAGTCATCAGGCTTGGGCCCGGTTGCAAGAGATGGGGTTAATCATAGCCAATTCGGATGGCAGCTACTCCCTGGCTAACCCGAAGACGAAAGAGGAATTTCAGCAGGCCTTCGCCGACCTGGCACCCCGGCAACAACAATTTCCAGCCGTCAGCCTGCAAGCCAGCATAGAAGCCGATGCTACGCAACGGGCGTTGCGGCGCCGCCGGGCCCAAGGTTCCCTCTATTCCTTTGTTGAACAGCAATTCGGGCGACCCCTTAATTCGCTGGAAGGGGAGAAACTGAAAAATATCGAGGCCAAGTATCCCCGCGATTTGGAGGAATTGGCGGTAGAGTTGGCCGTCATTGCCCAGGCGTTGAGTATTCCTTATGTGGAACAGGTGCTGTGCAACTGGCAGGTGAAAGGTATTAAAACGGCTGCCGAGGCCCGGGCCGATGCGGAACAATTT
>JAAYGE010000024.1 GCA_012727835.1 Bacillota bacterium | reverse complement strand
TCAAGCAGAGGCTGGGCACAGGCGCTCTAGTATGACCCCGGCCCCGCGGGCGCAGCACCGCAGCGCCCCTACGAAAGGTTCGCGGTGCGGGTAAAAGACCACAATTGGATAATGTTCGTAGGGGGCGCCCGTAGGTCGACCCGTAGTGATGTTCTCCGCATTGTAGCAATACAGGGGATTGGGGCAGGCGCCTTACATTTTAGGGTATTCGTAGGGGCCGATCGGTGATCGGCCCGCGGGCGCACCACCAGGCGCCCCGGCAGAACATATAGGGTGCAGGGGAAGGCAGCGGGCGCTACACCGCAGCGCCCCTACGAAGTACCAAAGATACGGCGTATAACCTAGGTAGGAGGTCGCCCGATGGTCGGCCTCTGTTCATACACAACAACAGGTGCCCCTCGGGCACCTGTTGGCAATGTTAATTCTGTCTATACTCAATGGCGGCCCGCACAAAATCGCGGAATAAGGGATGGGGATTGTTAGGCCGCGATTTGAACTCGGGGTGGAACTGCACGCCCACAAACCAGGGATGGTCGGGCACTTCCACAATCTCAACCAGTCTGTCGTCGGGTGAGGTACCGGCAACCTTCAGGCCGGCGGCCTCGAGGGCGGAACGGAACTGGTTGTTAAACTCGTAGCGATGGCGATGCCGCTCATAGATAACTTCGCTCTGGTAGGCCTGGTATGCCTTGCTACCAGCCGTCAGTTTGCAGGGATAAGTGCCTAAACGCATGGTGCCTCCTAGCCCATCGACGTGCTTTTGGTCGGGGCTGAGGTCGATCACCGGATAGCTGGAATCAGGGTCGAACTCGCGGGAGTTGGCATCTTCCCACCCTAGGCGCTGGCGCGCAAAGGCAACGGTAGCCAATTGCATGCCTAGGCAAATACCAAAGAGGGGGATCTGCTGCTCTAGGGCATAGCTGATGGCATGGATTTTACCCGGAATACCCCGGTGTCCGAAACCACCGGGCACAATTATGCCGTCGGCATTGAGCAGGGCCTCGGGCAGATGGCCGTTATCCAAAGCTTCCGAGGCGATCCATTCTATATTTACCTTCACATCGTTGGCGATACCCGCATGGTATAGGGCTTCGGCCACCGAAAGATAGGCATCATGCAGAGAAACGTATTTACCCACCAGGGCAATAGATACTTCTTTGCGTAGATTCTTAATTTGCTGAACCAGCTGGCGCCAATCCTTGAGGTCGGGAGGTCCACAGGTAAGCCCCAAGCGGTCGATAACGATATCGTCCAGATGTTGCCGTTCTAACATCAGTGGAACTTCATAGATGGAATCGGCATCCAGGTTTTCTATTACGTGATCTTCTTGTATATCGCAGAAGAGAGCCAATTTTGCCTTGATCTCGGCGGAGAGGGGTAACTCACTGCGGCAGATGATAACGTCGGGTTGAATACCGATGCCACGTAGTTCTTTCACACTATGCTGGGTAGGTTTGGTTTTTAACTCACCCGATTTGCCTAAGTAGGGTATCAGGGTAACGTGGAGGTACATAACGTTTTCGCGCCCCACATCGGAACGCATTTGTCGGATGGCTTCAAGGAAAGGTAAGCTCTCGATATCCCCCACCGTACCACCAATTTCGACGATAACAACTTCTGCATCGTGGGCTTTAGCCACCCGGTGCATGCAATCTTTTATTTCATTGGTGATATGGGGGATAACTTGTACTGTGCCGCCTAGATAGTCGCCGCGGCGTTCTTTATCTATGACGCTTTTGTATATTTTTCCTGTAGTAACGTTGTTGATGTTCTGTAAGTTTTCATCAATAAACCGTTCGTAATGACCTAAATCTAGGTCGGTTTCGGCCCCATCTTCGGTGACAAAGACTTCTCCATGCTGATAAGGGCTCATGGTGCCAGGGTCAACATTGATGTAAGGATCAAATTTGAGGACGTTAACCCTGACGCCGCGTCCTTTTAGCAGGCGACCTAATGAAGCAGCCGTTATGCCTTTGCCTAGCCCCGAAACAACTCCGCCGGTGACGAAAATAAATTTAGACATTTGGCCATTCCTCCTGCAAATGCTGACGGTTCAAAATGCAAATACGTTGCTATTCTAGTCATAGGGGTCGAGTTTTGTCAAGGTAAGAAGGCGCATGTCAATGCGCCTCCGGGATTGTTATTGTTCGGGTTCCTCTTCTTCCTCTTCCATGTCTTCTATGTCATCTACGGTGTCATCGAGCAAATCGTCGATGTTGAGTTCGTCATCTTCTTCATCGGTATTGAGGGAGTCGAGATCTTCGTCGTCGGGGATGAAACCGTCTTCTTCATCTTCCAGCTCTTCTTCTTCCTCTTCATCCCACATGTAGTCAGCGGCTTTAGGCTGGTAGCGGCGTTCGCTGGGTCCGTCGCCCGTATCTTTGCTGGCGCTCTTAGATGTCCAAGCCTGCAGCCCCCACATGCCTTTTCCTAGGAAATCGAAACGACTGTCTAGGTTAATTTCGGTGTGGATTTGGGCTAGCCGGGCGCCGGGAATAGCAGTGTCTTCGCCCATCCGCTCTAAGGCAGCTATAATGAGTTCGCGGTAATGCATCGGTGCTTTGTGTTCGCGCAAGATTTGGTAAGCCACATCTGTTACGCTCAAGGGCTCCTTTTTCTTGTTTTCCATTACCCTTCCTCCCTTGCTCTCAAGGTTTACCGAGGTGTAAGGAGACGGACATCCTATCCTCCCCTAATTTACCTTCTAGCCTTTCCTCGGAGATTATACACAAAAACCGGATGAAAATAACTCGGTACTAATCATTTCCCATTATAGTTATGCGCTAAGTCGTTTGCTACCCTTTTTGAGGGCGGGAAATTGGAAATTGGAAAACAAAATTGCGATTTGCGGGTGGCACCAGTGCCTGGTCGGGCTGCGGAGGTGTGCGCAGGGCGTAGCACCGCATTCGGGATAGCTCAGGGTTGCGGAACAACCTACAGTCCGTGGTCAGCGGGCGCGGCACCGCCGTGCCCCTACGAAACGTATGGGGAGCGGGAAACCCTTACCTCATACGTTTGGCCATTTCCTGGGCAATGAAACTGGCCACCTGGGGCGGCAGAGTGCCGGCACCAAAGCCGGCGTCGAAGCCCAGTTCGAGGGCCAACTCATGGGTGATGCGGGGGCCACCGCAAATGAGGAGCACCTGCTCCCGCAGACCTTCAGCCTCAAGCATTTCCACCAGCTGGGTGAGATTATGCACATGCACATCCTTTTGCGTAACTACCTGGGATACAAGTATTACATCGGCTGCTAACTCACGAGCTTTAGCCACCAGCTCTTCATTCTGCACTTGGCTGCCCAAATTGTGCGCCCGCAGCATAGGGTAGCGTTCCAGGCCCGGGTTGCCGGCGTAGCCTTTCATGTTCATGATGGCATCGAGGCCCACGGTATGGGCATCGTCGCCGGTGCAGGCTCCCACCACCACTAGAGGGCGTCCGATGTGTTGGCTAATAAACTGGTTGGTGGTATCGAAATCCATATAGGTAGTAGTAACCTGGGGCACGTGAATTGCCGTGTAATCGATACTGATGGGGCACTTGGCGTAGGCCACAACAAAGGTAAAGCCTTCGCCCATATCGGCTAGATGGACAATAGAAACCGACTGCAGGCCCAGTTTCTGCAGGAGCTGCTTGGCCGCTTCCATAGCCTTGGGGCCAATGGGCACCGGCAGGGTGAAAGATAGCTGCATGGCCCCATCATCGAGGGTATCGCCATAGGGGCGTACCTGGGTTAAATCGGGTTGCATTAGGCTTCACCTCCCAGCGCAGTTAGCATGGGTGCTAGTAGCGGGTTATAGT
>JAAYGE010000023.1 GCA_012727835.1 Bacillota bacterium | reverse complement strand
GACGCGTACGTTTGAGGGGCGTATGGGTAACCGTGGGGGTTCAAGTCCCCCCTCCGACACCAAGCAGCTAACTAACCGCACACATTGCTATTGTGTGCGGTTTTTTGTATGCTTAAAGAAGAAAAGTTTAAGGAAGGGATTCGCATGAGTATTTTTGACGGCAAGCGTTTGAACCCGGAAATTTTTAGAATCGATGCGGAACGTATGCGTCGTGGTTGGTATTCGGATGAATATTTCGCTAATACGGTTAAAGTTTTACAGACCTTGGCTAACGAGGGCTATACCTTTCAGGGTGAGAGCGATTTACCACAAGAGATAGTGCAAGGTGTGAAGAACGGCGATCTGGAAGTGGAAATGCAGATTTTTGCTCGCCGCCAACCGTACTCATTAATCGCTGGCGTCGATGAAGCGTTGGCAATTTTGCAAAGCTGCACCGGATACTTTACCGCCGATGGCAACTTTGTAAACACGGCTGCCCAGTTGGAAGTAGAGGCGGTGCAAGATGGTACCTTTGCTTTTTATGACGGCAACCCCCGTCAGGTAGAGCCGGTTATTAGGATTCGGGGACGTTACCGGGATTTTGCTATTTTAGAGACGCCTATTCTAGGAACATTAACAGAAACGACCCGAGTAGCCACCAATGTGTACGAAGTATTAAAGGCAGCCGGGGGTAAAGATGTTTTGTTTTTCCCCGCCCGTTTTGCCCACTATAAAATACAGGCCCTTCATGGCTACGCCTATTCACTGGCGGTACAAGCCTATAATGCCAAGTACGGTAAGAAATCCCAAGTGCTCGTTTCTACATATGATCAGGCCGGCTGGTGGGGTGGCAGCGGGAATGGTACTATGGCCCATGCCACGATTGCCTGCTTCTTAGGAGATGCGGCCACGGCGATGGTGGAGTTTAGTCGCATTTTACCCGTTTCCGTTCCGCGTATCGCCTTGGTGGATTTCCATAATGACTGTGTGGGGGATACATTACGAGTTATGAAGCGCATGTTTGACCGCTACTGGGAGCATTATGCGGCTGGCGATTTTGCCGAGGCTAACAAATATAAGTTGGCAGCCGTTAGGTTGGATACGTCTAGCAGCATGCGAGACGTATCGGTGGCGCCGCTGGGTAAGAAGGAGCTTGATTGTGGCGTCAACCCGCGGCTGGTATGGATTGTACGCCAAGCTATAGATCAGGCCTATACCTCCTGGTCATTGCCGGCGGAGGCCGAATCGGTGGCGGCCGAATGGTGTAAGCAAGTAAAGATTGTGGCCACCGGTGGCTTTGATGCCAAACGAATTCGCGAGTTTGAAGAGCTGGCTGTTCCGGTTGACACCTATGGTGTGGGTTCTTCTCTACTGGAAAATAGCCGCGCCACCGGCACTAACAACGATTTTACCGCTGATATTGTGCGTGTTAAAATCGGAGAGGATTGGTATCCGTTGGCGAAGGCTGGCCGAGTTGCCAACGATAATCCCAATCTAGAAAAGGTGGACTTAACAAAACTCTAGTTGTCAGTTTGCACAAAACCTCCTTTCCTGCAATATGCTGATATAGCACCTAGTATAGCAGGAAAGGAGGTTTTTTCGTATGGATACGATTACACTCTGGTTCTTTATGGCTTTTACTGTGGAACGAATAGTGGAGTTGGTTCTGATCCTCATCCCTCGGCTCGATAAGAAGCAGGTGCTAGGGGTGGATGTGCCGGTTCTGCTGTCCTTTGTCTTATCGTTAATTTTGGCCTTTGGAGCCCGCCTAGATTTCTTTGAAATTGTAAATGTGGAGTTTGCCTGGTCAGAGGTAGGTACTGTTCTCAGTGCAGTCTTTATGGTAGGGGGGGCCACCGTATTGCATGATATCCTGGGTTGGATCAACGCATCAAAAATTAACGCACGGATTAATGGCTATTAGTCTCACTTTATATTAAAGCTCGCTTTGCCGGCAACATTTTTTAGGGATATTCTTAAAACGGAAGGGGGGAGTTCTCATGCTTATTTGTTTAGATCCGGGACATGGTGGCAATGACCGAGCTAATCGGGGTCCCACCGGTTATGTGGAGGCCGATGGCGTGCTAGATATCGCTTTGCGCACTCGCACTCTCTTACAGGCCGCCGGCTTGCAGGTAGTGATGACTCGAGATCGGGATGTGACCGTTTCTTTGGCTACTCGTACTGCATTTGCCGCAGCTCAAGGTGCCGACATTTTTGTCAGTATTCATACCGACGCCTATTCGGATCCGCGCGCCCATGGATGTACCGTCTTTTGCTCAGTGCGTGACGATCAAAGTCGCAAACTGGCAGTGGCCATTGAGCAAGCCTTGCGTAACGTGGGGCGACCCAGCCGGGGCGTAAGAACGCGGGCGTTAGCCGATGGGCGGGACTATTACCATGTTATTCGCGAGGCAAAGATGCCCTCTGTATTAGTAGAATGTGCTTTTCATACGAACCCGACTGAAGAAGCCCTACTCAAAACCCCCGAATTTCGTCAACTGTTAGCTACGGCTATAGCCGATGGCATAAAGGATTATGTTGGCCCCCAGATTCCCGATCTTGTCCCCATTTTGCTGAACGGAAAACTTCTCCCGGTTACTGGACGCCTAATTGGTGATGTCACTTATGCGCCGGTGCGTGCCTTAGCGGAAGCCTTAGGCCTGAATGTCCTTTGGGATAGCAAGAAACGCCAGGTTCGGCTGGTCTCGCGCAAATGACAATTAGATGATGAACAGGGCCGATGGGGTGTGGCACTGACGGCTGGATCTGGTGCCGCCTCCATTGGCCCTTAATGCTATTTGACTAGAATTAGAGTTGGGAGCTAAGATTAAGGAACAGGGGAGGTGTGTCGGGTATGCAGGGCATCGTAGTAACCGCCAGCGAAGAATTCTTGCCCACAGCTATGGAGGAAGTGAAGAGGGACTTCCCCCATTTAAGCCAAGAAGTGCTCGGCCCGGCGGTCTTTTGGTTACATACGGGTGATGATCTGGATGGGGTGCAAAATCGTTTGCTTGCTGAATCTCCCATCTTTGTGCGGCATATCCATGGGGCCAAGGCGTGGCTAGTAAATGATGAACAGGAACTGTTCGCCAGTGTTATTCAACGCCTAGAAGGGGACCTGGGGAAGGTTCCGGCCGGAGCCAGCGTAGCAGTGCAAGCGAGAGCGATCAATACCCGCTTACAATGGCAAGGCCGGGAGTTGAAAGCTGCCTGCGATCAGGTACTACGAGAGCAGGGCTACCGGCCGGTTATTAAAGACCCCCAATGGATTATTTCCGTCACCCAGGCAAAAAAGCAAGTTTATTATGGGCTGGATGTGGCCGAACGCAATCTATGCGATTGGACCGGTGGCATGATCCACTTCCGCAAGGAGGCCGATGATATTTCGCGGGCCAAATTTAAGTTACTAGAAGCCATAGTGCGTTTTGGCTTGGATTTGCCGGTAGGTGGCCGGGCTCTAGACTTGGGAGCAGCTCCCGGAGGCTGGACACAGGAACTTTTGTCTCGGGGGCTACAAGTTTTGGCCGTTGATACGGGGGAATTGGACCCGCGCCTAAAAGGGGCGACGGGGTTAAAGTTTTTGCGTGCTAACGTTAAGAACTTGAATTTGTCTCCGCAGGATCAATTTGATCTCATCACCTGCGACATGAGCTGGGACCCCATTTTTACTGCCAAGTTATTAAATGGCCTGATCGGCAATTTGCGGAACGGTGGACAAGTATTTATGACCATTAAGTTAATGGGGAAGAAACCCCTGCCCACTATAGAACGGGTCCTTAATATGTTGGATGACAGTTTAAAGGTTTGCCATGCCCAACACCTCTGGCATAATCGGCAAGAGATTACGCTACACCTACAGAAGCGGTAGCAAAGAGCTGGCACATAGAGCTTAACAAAAAATTTAGGGCTGCGGGAAGTGCTTAGGGGCGTAGGAGCAGACTCCAACCGCTCTTGCCGGAATATCCCGCAACCCTCATAATATACGTTCTCACATGCTAGGAGCTGCGCAAATTATTCTTGCGGAAGCTCCTCTTTGCTTGCAATTTCTTGGTAAAGGGGGAAGGTAATGGTGAAGGTGGTGACCGACTGAGGGTGGCTATCTACTTCAATGCGCCCCCGCATGTCGGTGACCATGCGCTGGCAGATGGCTAACCCTAGGCCGGTGCCCGATTCTTTAGTGCTATAGAAGGGATCAAAACAGTGTTCGAGAGCTTCCTGGCTCATACCTACGCCGGTGTCACTTATAATTAAGGTCACTTCCTTATCACTGCTAAATAACTTGATAGAAACCACACCTTTCGGTGGGGTGGCGTCGGCTGCATTAAGGAGCAAATGCTGTAGCACCTGCTGTAAGTAAAAGGGATCTCCTAAGATGCAGCTGGGTTGTGATCCTTCAAATCTCAATCGGATATTTCTTTCCGCCATTACTGCCTCCATCATTTGGTAGGTGGCATGGGCCACGTCTAGCAGGTTTACCGGTTGGGATTTAGGTGCAACCGCTTTAGAAAGTAGCATGTACTCTTGTAGCAGTTGCTCGATTCTATCCATTTCTAGAAGTGCATATTCACTATATTCTTTCGTTCGTTCATCATCTTGGGAAAGGGCGTTGATTAACTGCACAAAACCACGGGCAGCCGTTAGGGGACTACGAATCTCCTGGATAGTACCAGCAGCCATGGTGCTGATTAAAGATTGGCGACGTAGTTTTTGCTCTTCCGATTTGTCTTTTGGTATTGATTTGGTCACTAGGATGGGGCTGAAAAGCATTGCAGCCATTATTAGTACGTAAGCTACTATAATGAGCCAGCGCCAGAGGGGTGGGATGGGAAACGATTGTCCGTTCAGGCCGATGACCAGTTCTAGATAAGCAGGAATAATGAGGAGCATAAAGAGGAGCGCAGCTAGACCTATAATAGCCATCGCCCATGATAGTGTGGTAGGTAGATTGTATTTGCGGGTCCAAAGGGTTAGGCGGTTCATTGCTTCAGACCTCTTTCCTGGGTATTCACAGGAATGATACACTATGTCAGCAAAAAATTTTGATGGCTCCTGTCGGCTAGGCAAAATAAATTTCTTACGCAAACCAGCATTATTTTAACAAAAGATGCGCAAAAAGGAAGTGTCTGTAGCAAAAAAACGACCGCCCCGGTTGGCAACATAGCTCCTGCCTAAAGTGGGAAGGATAGGCATGGACCCCATAAGAAGAGAGGAAGGAGTTGAAGCTCGATCCGTGGTCAAAAATGTAGCTTTGTTTATCGATTATGAGAACGTATATTGGAGCCTTAAGAACAACTACGGCTTAGTCAGCCAACCGGGGTATCTAATCGACTTGATCAAGCGGGAGGCGCAGAAGGAGGGCCAAGTGGTGTTAGCATTAGCTTATGCCGACTTTGATCAGCCCGAATTCAAAGG
>JAAYGE010000257.1 GCA_012727835.1 Bacillota bacterium | reverse complement strand
CAGAACGATAAATCGTTCAAACTTACAAATTTCGTTGAGCTTCTTGGCTCCAAATTAAATTCCTTATTAATAAGGATATACGGGTCTGTGTGTTAGACCTCGATATTAATTCACCAAGGTTAATATCTGCACTGCAGATATTTCTACACCATTGTTTAGTTTTCAAGGATCAACTTGCCTCGAAAGGCGACATTTATTAGTGTATCACGCCACTGACTTATTGTCAAGGAGACAATCTTGTCTCGCTCAGCCCCGTTTGGGGGTGAGTGGCACAAGTGATACTTTACGCCGAAAATGTCACTTTGTCAACTCTATCTGCAAAAAATCTTTCTCAGCACATAAAAGGGCCTGCGTAACCGCAGGCCTGAGCTACTAAAATATAAGATATTGCAGCAACACCACCAGTGCAAATCCGGGAACTCCGAGAAAAGTAGGCAACAAAATGGTCATTAGATTTAAAGGCACCCGATAACCGACAAGGGTACCGACCGCATTGAGCAAGATTATTGCCATAACCGTTAAGCCCGCGCGGCCTAACAGTTTGCCACCGGTTCGATTTGCACTTAGCAGCAAGCGCGCTATTAAATAGAGCAAAAATAATGCAAAGATATAAGCTATCACTATGTTTATGTTCATACTACCGGAAAACAAGGCGATTCGCGGCATGGGCACACCTCCTAACAGCCATTTCTATTAAGAGTGTATGCCTATTAATTTACCCATTAGAATAGCTTGGCCAATTTTAATTGGTCACGCCGGCTCGTCAGTGCTTAGAGTAAAAGCCCGCGCGTTAGCTAGTTTTGCTTGCTTTAACAAATACATATATCTACGCTCGGCCGCTTCTCGCAATAGGATAGCATGATCAACCAGCTCGGGGTCGCTCACGTTATTAAAATAGTTGGCAGCATGCAACCAGTCTTGTTTTGCCTGCTCTACCAATGCCACCATATCAAAATCGGGCTGCTCCTCCTCGTTCTCTTCCGACTTGCCTAGAAAGGCCTTCTCCATAAACTCTTTGAGTCCCAATCTCATGGCCACAACCTCCTTGCACTTACTTGCTTAAGAGTATGGCCATTAAGATTTTAGTTATACAATTCCAGGCAAAACTAAATCTCCCGCCGCCCTTCTAACGCTCGGCCCAAGGTTACTTCATCCACAAATTCTAAATCGCCGCCTACCGGTAAGCCATGGGCGATGCGGGTTACTCGTATACCTAAAGGCTTAAGCAGGCGGGAGATGTACATGGCTGTGGCCTCTCCCTCTATATTGGGATTGGTGGCCATAATTACCTCCTGTAAATCCGGATTAGCCTGTACCCGCCGCAACAGTTCTTTTATTGTCAGCTGTTCCGGCCCAACACCCTCCATAGGAGAAATAGCCCCTTGCAACACATGGTAACGCCCAGTAAACTCCCTGGTCTTCTCCAGCGCCACCACATCGCGACTGTCTTGCACCACACATAATAAACTGTCATCGCGGCGTGGATCGCGGCAGATGGGGCATAGATCTTGATCAGAAAGATTGAAGCATTGCTTACAAGTTCTGGTACGGTCCTTAGCATAGACTAAAGCCTTGGCCAGCTCTACAACCGCATCCCGATTGCAGCGCAATATATAGAAGGCCAAGCGTTGCGCACTCTTAGGACCGATACCAGGCAGTTTCATAAGTTCGCCGATTAGCTTATTTACCGGTTCAGGAAAGAAACTCATCTTAGAAGGGCAACTTCATGCCGCCGGTAAGTTTCCCCATGTCGGCAGCGACTAATTCGTCGGCCTTGCGCAATGCTTCGTTAACTGCAACCAAGATTAGATCCTGCAGCATTTCCACATCATCGGCATCAACTACATCTGGGTCGATGACAACCTCTTGAATTTCCTTATGACCATTAGCCACTATCTTGACAACACCGCCGCCGGCGGTGGCTTCCACCGTCTTACTGCCAAGGGCCTCTTGTATCCGCGCCATTTCTGCTTGCATTTTTTGCGCCTGTTTCATTAGATTTTTCATGTTTTTCATTTGCATCTTCCTCCTATCTTATAGGGTCTACTTCTTCACCTTCAAAGAGACTGAGAGCGACCTTTAATGCATCCGTTTCGCTAGGAGGAAGTGTATCTTCCTCTTGAGCCGTATCTTCGCTAAATAAAGTGCATTCAATCTGCACCTGTCGCCCCAGAAGTCGTGAAAGTTCTTCACAAACGATAGCCCGATTGTCGGGTTGTGCCACAAAGTTCTTAGAAAACTCCTTCTCAAATTGTAAAACAATCTTATTACCTTGGCAAAGGGCTATGCGAGCGCTGGCCAACTTGGCCCCTAAGGCTGGGACATCGGACATTATTTTGGCTAGCAAATCGGGCCACTTTTGCCCCACCTGGCGAATAGTTAACGGCTTGTCCTTCGTAGGTTCTTCAGCATTATCGACGGGCTGAGGCTGAGGTTCTTCCTTCGGCCCGGCCTGTACTACAACAGACGGTGCTTGCTGGACCACCCTTTTGATGGGGGTGGCCGCTGACTCGATAGCACCTAAAACAGCCGATTTGTTTGGGATTGATGTATCCTTAATAGGAGCTTTTTCTATTGCTACTTTTGTAGGGCTTGTTACCTGCCCCCTTTGTAGGAAGCGCAGAAAAGCCAATTCCACTAAGATAGTCGGCTCCGAAGTGGATCGCAAATCCCTTTCCGCATTGATCAGTTCTTCTATTAAGACTAATGCATGAGACTCTTGGCCTGGCAGGTCAACAAAAAAGGGACGATCATCCGCTGCCACCAAATCGGGGGCCGACTTATACAGTAGCAGATCTCTACAAAAGCGAATAAAACCCGACACCACTTGCCCCGCATCCCGGCCCCCGTCAAAGATCTCCCGCAAACGCCCTAGAGCCGCCCTTATATCGCCGCCTATCAACGAGCTCCACAGCTGGGCATATTCGGCATAGGGCACCAAGCCGACTACGTCTTGTACATCGGCCACGGAAATAGGCTCATCGCCCGCATAGCTATGGGTTTGGTCCAGCATGGCTAGGGCATCTCGCAATCCCCCATTGGCCGCTTGCGCCATTACCTGCAGAGCACCCTCTTCTACTGCAATATTGGAAGCGGCTGCCACCTGACGTAATCGGTCAACAATCACCCTCTGGCTCAATGGCCGAAAATCAAAGCGCTGCACCCGTGAAAGGATGGTGGCCGGAAGTTTCTGCACTTCCGTAGTAGCAAAGATAAAAACCACATGCTCCGGTGGCTCTTCCAAGGTTTTAAGCAGAGCGTTAAAGGCCTCCATGGTTAACATGTGAACCTCATCAATGATGTATACTTTAAATCTCCCCTGGCTGGGAGCAAACTTTACACTCTCCCGCAGATCGCGAATTTCGTCGATGCCACGGTTGGAAGCCCCGTCTATCTCTAAGACATCCAAGTCGCTACCATTCTTAATGCCCACACAGCTGGCACAAGTCAAACAGGGAGTCGGTGTGGGCCTAGCGGCCGACATACAATTGAGAGCCTTAGCTAGGATCTTTGCTAAGGTAGTTTTTCCCGTGCCCCGCGGGCCGCAAAACAAGAAGGCGTGGTACAAGCGCCCCTGTCGTAACATGTTCTCCAACGTCCGCACAATATGGTCTTGGCCAACCACATCGGCAAAAGTCTGTGGCCGATAGACCCGGTACAATGCTTGATAAGTCATCCTCAACACCTCAATCTATGTGATTGTACACTAGTACCTATTTTCCCTCTAAGCTTGCGAGTATTCGTTGACATATTACAATTACCTACTCAAAGTATCATGCTTCGACTAATTACGACATTGACAATAAAATCTTGTTGACAATTCTCGCGCCTATAACTATAATTACAATAAGGCTGTAGCTATCGAGCCCATAAGAAGAGGGTGCAGTTCTAAGTCCAATTAGAACTAAAGCCATAAAGCCATGGCTATCGATAGATGCGATTGCATCTCATGACTTATGACAATGGAAAATTGACATCAGGACTAGTATTATACCCATTATAACGATAGCTACCAGACTATTTATCATTCTAGAACCATTAAGAGTTAGACGAGGAGGATTAAACCTTGAAAAAGAAGAGTGATTGGAAGGTCCACTTGCTAGCACTCGTCATGGTTATCATTGCTGAAGCCATTGGTACGAAAAGATTCCAGCTGGGACCTGGTACCGTGATGCTGCTCCCCATGCTTTATGCACTGGTCATCGGTATGTTCTTGCCATCGCTACGCTTGGTTGATGAAGACGATATGGAGATCGCATCGCCCTATATCGGTCTATCGGTTATGTACCTGACTGCCAAAATGGGTACCACCATCGGCCCTAACCTTAGCAAGATTTTCACCGCTGGTCCGGCGCTAATTTTGCAGGAACTTGGTAACCTAGGGACCATTTTCTTAGCTTTACCCGTAGCCGTATTAGTCTTCCGCATGGGCCGAGAAGCAATCGGCTGCAGCTTCTCTACTTCGCGTGAAGGTTCTTTAGCTATCATCTCTGACCTCTATGGCCTTGACTCGGCTGAAGGTCGGGGTGTTATGGGTGGCTATATCACCGGTACTCTATTCGGAGCAATCTTTAATGGTCTTTTAGCTGGTGTCCTAATCAGCACTGGCCTTTTCCACCCCTACGCTCTAGCTATGGCCGCCGGCACTGGTAGTGCTTCTATGATGGCTGCTGCCATGGGACCGACCGTTGCTGCTTTCCCAGAAATGGAAGCCGAATTGCAGGCCTTTGCAGCCACTAGCCAATTGCTGACCGGTGTGGACGGACTATATATGAGTCTTTTCTTGGCTATTCCGATTACCGAATGGCTCTACCGTAAGCTAGGCGGCAAACCGGCTGCCGGTGAAACTAAGAAGGAGGCGGCTAAATAATGAAGTTCTCTAGCGCTTTACGCATCTTTATAATTTCTGGCATTTTAGCCCTAGTAGGCAACTTTGTCGGCTTCAAAGTCAATCCTGTCGACGCGCTTCCTGGCATGCTAATTCTGCT
>JAAYGE010000256.1 GCA_012727835.1 Bacillota bacterium | reverse complement strand
TCATTACGCCCGCAAAGGTATAACTGGTCGGGTACAGAATAAGGCGGCCTTCCTGTGGCAGCGACTGCCCAAGTTCCTCATCGGCTTCTTGGCCTTCTCCTTGCTGGCAACCTTTGGCTATATCACTCCCGCCGAGGGCAAAATATTAAATAACGCCAGCAAGTGGCTGTTTATGCTCACCTTTGCTGGCGTGGGGCTCTCCACCGACTTCAAACGCATGAGGGCAGGAATCAAACCTTTTGTCGTTGGCTTTGGTGTAGAGACGGTGGTTTCAGTAGTTACCTTATCCTCGTTCACTATTTCATTGTGTAATCTCTCTAATTCTTTGGTGTCTCATACCCCAACGGTACGTCGCAAATCTCGGCAGTCGCAGGGTCGAGGGCAAACAGGCAACGCTTATCTACTTCCTGTATGGATGTAAGGCCCAGGACACGCACCGCAAAGGCCATTTCCTCTGTACACGACTGCAAATACTTGGCTAAAGCACAACCACCCATAGTTGGATCGTAGAGTTGTATAGCTTTCCCTTTGTACCATACGGCCTGGGTAGGTGGCTCATAGGGAATAGCATGGGTGACCTGGGTATGGGTGATGGCGAAGAGGGCCATGGTGCCAATAGCCACCACGTCGGCGCCGAGGGCTAAGGCCTTCAGATAGTCGCCGGGCGTTTTTAGTCCGCCGGAGACAATTAGGGTTACCTTTCCTTTCAAGCGCTGCTGCTCAAACCATCTACTAGCTCTTACTAAAGCATAAAGGGTTGGTAGACCAAAATCATCTTGAAGGATAGGTGGCGAACCTTTCGTAGCAGCGTTACAGCCATCAAGGCTAATAAAGTCTACACCGGCCTGCACGGCGACGTGCAGGTCTTTTTCTAATTGCTGACCAGCCGCCAGCTTAACCCCAATGGGCACGCCCCCCGACTGCTCTCTCAGCATTTGTACCAACGGGGCTAGATCCTCGGGGCGGTGCATGCCCGGCTGGCGAGCATGGTTAACTAGGGCCTCAGAGGGCCCCAATTCAAACCGTTGGCGGAGACGAGGATCGAGATGATCAGGCATTATCTGCATCCCACTACTGGCGGCGGCTCCTTGGCCCAGCTGGATTTCAATTGCGTCGGAGGCCTGGTAAACCTCCGGGCGCTTGGACCAGTCACCCCGGTTATACTGAAAGATAAGCTTGTCAGCGGCTTTGCGCTCCGATTCCAACCACGGCCCCATCCCCGTATTAGTAGCGGTACCAACCGCACTAGCTCCTAAGGCGAGAGCAACTTTGGCCTTTTCCGAGAGGGCCCAACCATACCCCATTCCGGCGATGATAATGGGGATATCAATGCGTAAGGGTTTTTTCGCCTTGGGGCCAATAACCGTTTCCATAGCGATGGGCACATGCATTTGGGTGGGCAGAGTTGCTAGCTGGGCGAAGTCGAACATGAGGCCGGAAAAATCCGGTACCTTCTTGGGCGACCCTAAGGGCCGCAGAATAGTAGTGCCGGTGCTGGAGCGCAAATTGGCCTCGCCAATATTGAGGAGCCCGGCCCGCATACTTGCCGAATAAAGCTCTAGGAGGTTCTCCGAGTATTCGTCGGTCATCAATATTTTCGTGGCTCGTCTTATCATGCTACCGGCTATCTTGCGCCCGGCTACCATTAATCCTAGGCTCCCAGCCGCGGCTCCAGCGGCAAAAGCAAGGGCATTGGTAACCCACTCTTGTTTAGATTTTTGGGGCAAGAATGGCTCCTGATCTGGAGCTGCCTTCTTCTTCCACATAGGGCCTCCCTACTTTCCTAATCCAATTACTATGTAGTAGTGTTCGTTGGCTGAGGCATTTTATGTATGACCAATGATCTTGTACGGTGTCCGCTTTTGTTGTGCTTGTTGCCCAACTGTATTATTCTATAGGCAGGAGGTGGGGTAATTGGCTTTTCAGTGGCGGGAAAGGGTGACGGCGGCAGACCAGGGGCGGCTGCTGAGAGATGTGCTGCGGGATAGGCTGGGGATTTCTAGCCGTATGTTGATTGACCTAAAATACAAGGGGCGCATTTTACTCAATGGCACTGCCGTCACTGTGCGGGCGAGGGTAAAGGAGGGCGATGTGATCGAGCTCTACTTGGCCGAGCCCAAAGAAGCACGGGAGGAGGCGGAAGACTTGCCCTTAAGTATCATATACGAAGACCGGGATTTGTTGCTGGTAAATAAACCGCCGGGGCAAATTGTTCACCCCATTCCGCCGGAGCCTAGGGGCACCTTAGCCAATGCTATCGCTTGGCACTGGACTCAGAAAGACATAACCCGCCCGGTGCGCATTATTACCCGTCTGGATAGGGACACCAGCGGCCTAGTGTTGGTAGCTAAGCATGCCTTGGCCCAGCACCTGCTGACGACCCGTCCGCAGATGATAGACAAGTATTACCTGGCCCTCATTGAGGGCTGCCCCCGGCAAAGGGAAGGCCAAATCGATGCTCCCATAGCCATAAACGAGGCTAATCCGGTCACCCGCCGGGTTGCGTCGTCAGGGCGGCCGGCGCAAACGGCTTACCGGACGTTAAAGCCGGGTGAAATAAGCCTAGTACAAGCTAGGTTGCTAACGGGGCGCACCCACCAAATTCGGGTGCACTTTGCTTGGCTAGGCCATCCCATTGTGGGAGATAAGCCGTACGGAAGCCGGTCTCCCCTAATCCAACGGCAAGCTTTACACTGCTATGGACTGCGTTTAGTGCATCCGCGCTGGCAGCAGGAATTATGCTTTTTGGCCCCCTTGCCAGAAGACATGGGACGGTTATTATGACCAATGGGACTGACCCTGGTCAGCTTCCCACTAAAAGGCGTAGGCACTATTCTATTTAGTCGACAGCCAAGGGACACTCGGACGCGTGGGTTTCACCGCAATAAAGGCAAATGTTTTGTAAATTAGGCTGCTGTAAGGCATGCTTAAGAAAGGACGAAACACCGCTAACTAATTGTACTCTCTCCGCCGTTGGTAACTGCTCTAAGAACTTTTGCAGAGCCCTCTCGGTACAGCCGGCCAACTGATCAATAACTGCTTCTCCCTGGGCGGTGAGTTTAAGCAGGGTATGGCGTCGATCGTGGGGCGCATCCTGCCGTTCCAACCAACCGGCGGCCTGCAACCGGTCGGCCATTTTGGTGGCCGCCGGCACACTGGTGCCCAAAGCACTAGCCAAACTGGAAATGTCGCAGCGGCTGGCATGCACGTCGGTATGGGCCACATAGCGCAAGGCATCATACTGGGCCTTTGATAAGTCATGAACTGCCAGCTCAGCCGTTAATATATCGGTTAATAGGCGCTGTAGAACCACATTAAATACTCTTAATAGCCGAGAATCCTTTAACATGTCAGTACCTCCCCTTCCCTACTGTCTCTTTCGACTTTGTTAAGGGATTCCCTGCCAAATAAAAAATGTAGGGCCATCGCAACGATTGGCGATAGCCCTGTTTTCTTGAGAGCTGTGGGTAACACAGCCAGCTAGTATACTATCATCGGCTGAATCTATGACTCCTGGCCAGCTTGCTCTTCTTTTATTTCTTCTAACTGGCTTTGCTTATTTCCAGCTTCCTCCGCCTTTAGGCCTAAGGATTCGGCCATGGCTGGCAGAGCGCCTAGTAACTTAGACGCATCGGTGGGGATAACCAGCTTGCTGCTGGGGCTCTGACCTAAGCCCTTCATTGCGTCTATACCCTGTAGCATTACATATAATTCGGGGGTAAGGCCGGCAGATTGAACCAATCTACGCCCTTCGGCGGTAGCTTGCTGCACCCGTACGATAGCCTCGGCCTGACCTTCAGCTTCCAAGATGCGCACCTGCTTTTCCGCCTCGGCCGCCAGTATTTCTTTCTCCCTCTGGGCTTCCGCATCCAGAATGATGGCCTGCTTACGCCCCTCAGCCGTTAGGATCTCAGCTGCTTTCTCACCTTCAGCCCGCAAGATGGCCTCACGCCGCTCTCGTTCGGCCCGCATCTGCTTCTCCATGGCATCTTGAATATCGCGGGGCGGCATTATATTCTTCAGTTCAACCCGGTTAACCTTAATACCCCATATATCGGTGGCTTCATCGAGGATGGCACGTAGTTTTGTGTTGACTATATCCCTGGAAGTTAAGGTTTCATCCAGATCTAGTTCACCAATTATGTTACGCAAGGTGGTAGCTGTAAGATTTTCAATAGCGCTATACGGGTTTGAAATTTCATAGACAAAGCTAACCACATCGGTTACCTGAAAATAGACAACCGTGTCAATCTGCATCGTAACGTAATCTTTAGTAATTACCGGTTGGGGCGGGAAATCAGCCACCTGTTCTCGCAGGTCGACTACGGCTCGCACCCGGTCAATGAAAGGTACCATAAAGTTTAAGCCGCTGTCCATTACCTTGTGGAAACGCCCGAGCCGTTCCACCACCATTTGGGTCGATTGCCGCACCACTTTTACGGCTGATCCCACAATGGCCAGAATGAAAATAACTAGAAGGGGAATTAAAGTCAGGCCAATCACACTACCTACATCCACTGGCATTAAATCAGTCCTCCTTTATTCTTACTACAGCCCGAACTCCTTCAATGCGCACCACTTCCACCCGGCTATCAACTGGAATGGGCTCGCCCGTCAGGCTGCGTGCAGTCCAGATTTCTCCATCTACCTTCACCTGGCCAACACCCTCCGTGTTATCAATTGCAACGATAACGCTCCCGGGTCGGCCGATTAAGCGGCTCACATTGGTGCGGGTCTTCTCCTTATCGAAGGATCTAAGGATAATTGGTCGCAGCATGAGTACGAAACATACAGAAGCTACAATAAAGACGATTGCCTGCGCCATCCAGTTACTGATAAACAGCGACGACACAGCTGCCACCAGGGCACCTAAGCCGAATAACGATGAAAAGAAACTTACTGTTGCTAACTCGACGGCACCAAAGGCTAAGGCGATTAAAATCCAGATAACCCAATTCGGCACTTTTCCACCCCCTCTTCCTTCACTAGTAATTACGGCAAAAGGGTGCCAAAGTTGCGTTCATTGCTAAGCTATACCGCAAAAATATTATTACAAATCTGTAACCAAAGTCCAGCTGTGCAGCATTCCTTTAACAACACACTGCCATAGTCTTTTCCTGCCAGGAAAGGGTTGCGGTAAAGCAACAGATCTAGCTGCTCCTGCTCTCGTTCCCACTGTTCCCTGCTCAAACTACCGCGGCGATAGCGCCTATCTATGACTACCCGTAGCTGTTCTTCCTGCCACTGGCTGGGGGCTATTCCCAGTTCGACCAAGCGTTGCCGTAGCGCCGCCTCACCAGCAAACAAGACGGCACAGCGCAGCTTCTCTAACCGCTCGGTCATTGGTGTGCAAAGGTAAAGGCGACAGATTAAAGCGCGGTAGGAATATACGGTGCAACAATTGTCAACTAAGAAAGGGCAGGGCCGCCGTTTGAACTCGGGGAAAGGCAAATCGGGATGGCATGCTAGATAGGTTTGAGCAAAACGGGTTAGGCTGAGGTTCAAATGAGTGGCCAACCGCTGGGCCGCCACCAGGTCAACCACAATGGAGTTGTACTTGCAACAGTTGTTAACGCAGCCACGGCATACACCATAGCGTTGCTTATGATAGGGTTTTACAATGGTGGGATCGTCGGCTGGCAGTTGCAGGGCGGAAATCAGGTCGGCCACTGTGGCCTCCTGGTTCCTGATTACCACATCCAGGCCGGTTTCGCCTTCTATTTCATACGGCACCAGATACACTCCCACGTCTTCACCGCCCTCAGCTCTATTTAGGACCCGTTAGACCCCAACTTAATAGTAACAAATTCCGGGGCAGAGCGTAATGGTAAAAGGAAGGATAGCAGCAGTGTAAATAGAATAGAGCGGTTAAGGAGGTAGCAGCATATGTTTGATCTATTCCACTATGGGTTCACGATAATGTTTTTCTTAGCCTTTGGCTTGGTATTCTTCACTTTTATACATATCATCACCAGCCATATCACCGAGTGGCGCAGTAATCAAGCCAGTGATATACGTATGCGTAACGTGCGGGTGATAGCAAAACGCCCCCATGTGCATGGCCACAACCACGCCCATACTACCTATTATGCTACCTTCGAGTTTCTTGACGATGGCAGTCGCCTAGAACTGAAGGTACCAGCCAAGGCCTTTGGGCTTATGGCAGAAGGCGATCTGGGTATACTCAACTACCAAGGAACCCAGTTTAACGCTTTTGAACTTACAAAAAATCAGGAGGTCTATCGATGATACAGAAGTATGAGCAAGGGTATATTTATCAGCTGCCTTTACCACGCAATGGAGATTTACTAGAGGAGATTGAGAAGGCTGTAAGGTCACAGGTCGTTGATGCGGGAACGTTGCAGTTCATCGGAGCCGTTTACGAGGCCCGCGTAGGCTTCTTCGATGTGGAGAGCGGCGAATATGTTATTACTGAGGTTAACGAGTTCGCCGAAATAGCCAGCGGCATGGGCACGATTTCGGAACGGGACGGCGAAACGGTAGTGCACGTGCACGTGGTGCTAGCGGGTAAGAGCGGCCGCATCTATGCGGGCCACCTGATGCCCGGCAGCCGCATATTCGTCACCGAGCTAACTATCCACGATTTTGAAGGTACACCCCAGGTGCGCAAACAGGACCCGGAAACGGGCCTTTACCTATGGAAGCACCATACCCACAGTCCATCGGTTCATAGAAATGAATAGGGCCGCCTGCTGGCCGGCCACCCCTTAAGGGACGGTTCTTTTGGCTTCGCTGTACTGTGGCTTAAAGGAGGTGAAATAGTTTATGCCCGGTTTTGGGCCGGACCCTTCGAGCCTGTTTAGTGTGTTTTTTGTCGTTGCTCTCGGCATTATCATCTTCGGTATTGTCAGCAACATAGTCGAATGGAGCAGGAACCAGGCCAGTGAAGTACGCATGCGCAACGTACGTGTAGTGGCAAAACGCAACCATGTGCACCGTACCGGCGGTACCACCCATATACATCACCACTCTACAGGCTCCGGCGTGCATCATAGCCACCCCATCCCCAGCAGCGGGAGCGCCTACACCACCTATTACGTTACCTTTGAATTTCTAGACGATGGTAGCCGCCTAGAACTCCGCGTTCCCGACAAACAGTATGGCCTCATCGCAGAAGGTGATTATGGAATACTCAACTACCAAGGCACCCAATTTAATGCCTTTGAGCGCACCCGTAACCCGGAAATCTATAGAACCTAAATGAGAGTTGTTATTTTGATAGAAAAAAGCACGCTCTTAGGCGTGCTTTTTGCATGATCACAGGTAATCACCGCAATCTGGTTTTCTGTAGGGCCACCCGTCGGCCGGCCGCTTAAATTATTCGTTGCTTACCGAATTACCATAGTGCTCGGCCACAATCAAATCCACAAATTCAAAGTTGACCGTGTCCACCAGCCCCCGGTTGGTGAGCCGCAGTTCGGGCAAAACCGCCAGGGCTAAGAGAGCCATGGTCATAAAGGGCGACACCAGGTTGCAGCCGAGGGCTTTCCAAGCCTTATCAAGCTCAGCAACGGCGGCCGCCACTTCCTCCAGTGGCCGGTCGGACATGAGGCCGGCGATTGGTAAGGGCAGCAGGGCTAACACCTGGCCATCGCGCACTACTACCATGCCACCACCCACCTCGGCCAGCTTGTTACCGGCAAAGGCCATGTCCTCATCATTGGTACCCACGATCAGCAGGTTATGGCTATCATGAGCTACGGTAGAGGCTATAGCTCCTCCCTGTAGCTGAAAACCTTGCACAAAGCCTAGCCCGATGGTCCCGGTGCCATGGTGCCGTTCCACAACGGCGGCCTTAGCCACATCCTGACTCTGGTCGGTCTGCACAAAGCCCTCTACGACCGGCAACACCAATTGCTTAGCAATGGTGCCCACCTTGGCCTCAATAATCTGCATCACGCGGGCGATCACGCTGGTCACCTGCGGATTCGAGGCAGGAATGGCAAAGTCGATAGGCATCACTTCAGCTGCTAAACGCACCGACTGGCGCGCAAAATTGGGGTATAAGAACTCGGGGCTGTCAACCAGCATTTTTCCCTGCTTGGCTACCAGCTGGCCATTGATGAAGACCTGCTCTACTTTTACCCGCGTTAAGTCGGACAGGAGGAGGATATCCGCATATTTGCCCGGGGCCACACTGCCCAGATC
>JAAYGE010000255.1 GCA_012727835.1 Bacillota bacterium | reverse complement strand
GGTATTGAGACCGAGGGTGATATTGTTTTTGCCGGCACGGTGGCAGAGGAAGGGATGGGGGGCATGGCGGGTATGAAAGCCCTCTTGGCCGACCATCCGGAAATTAAAGCTACCATTTCTATCGACGGAGCCGGTTGTGACACCATTGTTTACGAAGGGACTGGCATCCGCAACTATGAAGTAACCTATACAGGACCGGGTGGCCACGCCTATGGCGCTTATGGCACGCCCAGCCCCATACATGCGGCGGCTAGGGCAGTTGCTAAGCTCAGCGATATGCGACCTCCCACATCGCCCAAAACCACTTTTACTGTGAGCCTGATTGAAGGCGGGCACCAGATCCATGCCATTGCCCAATCGGCCACCTTTAAGATTAATATGCGTTCCGATGATCCAACGGAACTGGATAAGTTGGCAGCCCAGGCCATTGCCATTTTTGAAGCGGGGGCACGGGAGGAGAATGAGCGTTGGGCTAGTGATGCGATTACTGTTAAATATGAACGGATTTTAGATGTGCCGGCTGGCACCCAGCCCGTCGATTCGGTCATCGTGCAAGCCGCATGGCAAGCCACCGAGCGGATTGGGGTAAAGCCCCGTTTAGTGCCCGGGGGTTGTACCAATACCAATATGCCCATTTCCATGGGTATTCCTGCGGTGACACTCGGCCGTGGCGGTAAAGAGGGAGGCGTTCATAGCTTAGGTGAGTGGTTCGACCCGGAGGGAACCTACCGGTGTCCGCAAAAATCCTTCCTCCTCTTATTAGCGTTGGCAGGCGTATATGGAGTTACCAAGCCTTTAATTAAGTAACCGCCGAGCCTGTTTTGCCTATTCTTCAGTTAGGGAGAAGGAGTCGTCCTCATCAAATTCTTCCTCATCAAATTCGCCATCTCCATAGATGTGGTCATAGTCGGGTTTTTGGTCAGTAAACAGTTCCCACGGTGGCCGGCTGTTGGACGGGAACTTTTTGGTGCGGGGGAGGCGACCGCAGAGGACAGCGGTAGATGCGTCGGCGCACCAGGTGCCTATCTCCTGCTCGCCTCCGGCAGTTATAAGTAACCAGGCATATTTGTATAGAGGTTTACCCGAGCTGTTGACATTCTTAGGATCAAAGGTTACATATAATTCGCCGTGACCGCAGGGAGGGACGTCGAAGACACCTAAGCAAACGGGGGCTACCTGTATACCGGCAAACCATACCTGGTAGGTCGTCAGTTCGGATACCCGATGCATGTACCGTTTCTCTACTGCCGGTATGGGAATTAGTTGCCTTAGATTATAGGCGGTGAGCTTAAGTTCGGCTAATTGTTTACCTATTGTAAGAAAGGCTGAAGCTTGGGCAGGCAATTGGCTGATGGGTCGGAAAAAATGGCTGGCGGTAGAAAACTCTTCTAGTGCAAAGGTGGCATATTGCACATTTCCACCTCCCTTCCTGTGCCCTAAACGTAAGGTATAATAGTCACTACTATGTTTTATGCAGGCGGTCAATCTAGCGTGCTTATTTACAGTGGCAAGCAGAAAATTGTATAGCAAGAGAGGCAGCTAACCAGCTGCCTCTTTGTCTTTCACAATCTTAGACTATCTTGTTAAGTATATCGACCACAGTGCCCAGTGCTTCGGCCAATTGAGCCCGATCCGCCTCGGAAAGATCGGCCATGAGCAGTTGTAGGTTTTGCAAGAATTCCTGCCTCTTGGCTTGAACTAATGCTTCTCCAGCCGCATTTAGCTTGACGATTACAACCCGCCGATCCTGTTGGCAGCGTTCCCGCTCCACTACACCGGCTTCTATCAGACGGTTGATCATGGTGGTCAGGCTTCCGGCAGATACCTGTAAACGCCGGGATAAATCGCTCATCCGCCACTCTGAACGAGTAGCGATAGTATACAGGGTGTCCAATTGGGTAGGGGTACGCCGTAGCGCAGCCGCCTAGTCCTTTTTGTTTCGTCTTGCCGTTTCATGTATTTTTTTTCTTAGGCGTGGAATCAGGTTTATGAACTTATCCCATTCCTTGGCCAGCAATTCCCTCACCTCCCCCCGGAAACTCTCAACGTATAAGCCTAGGTTGTCTTTATTATAACAGATTAAGGCAGTATAGGTTGCACAATCAAACTATTTTTTCTTGCTGATATTTAGCTGGGGCCGCATTGTAATAGCTAATAGCTTAGATATATAATTAACACAGTGGTTAGTATAAACGGTTGTTATAGGGGGTGGGGATGTGAACTTGAATTATCTACAAACCTTGTTAGCGGTACAAAAATACGGTAATTTTTCGGCGGCCGCCCGACAGATTGGCCTTACCCAACCGGCTGTCAGTTTGCAGATACAGGCCTTAGAAGAGGATGTGGGTACCCAGCTGGTGGTGCGCGACGCTCGTACTTGCGAGCTCACACCGGCGGGCCTAGCGCTGGTCGAGTTTGCGGAAGAGGTTTTTGAGCGACTACGACAAACCCGGGTGCTGTTAAGTCAATTAAGTGGCGAAGTCAGTGGTTTAGTCCGTCTTGGCGCCAGCAATATTCCGGGCGAATATATATTGCCGCCAATGCTGAAGGAATTCCTGCAAGTGTACCCCCAGGTAAGCTTCAGTTTAGAGATTAGTGATAGTGAGCAAATTTATAACTGGTTGGAAAGTAAACGCATCGATTTTGGCATTGTGGGGCATCATCAGGCGGGCACCAAGTATCAGTATGCTCCTTTGGCCAATGATGAGTTATTAATTGTTATCCCAGCGGATCATCCTTGGGCGGGACAAATAATAGAACCGAAGCAGCTGTATGATTATCCCTTCATTAGTCGGGAGATCGGCTCCGGCACCCGCGCCCATTATGAAAAGGCATTACAAACCATCGGCATCGATCCGGCGGAGCTAAACACGGTGTTTACCGGCGGTAGCACTAGTGCGGTTTTGACTGCCGTATTGGCTGGTTTGGGATACGCCTTTTGTTCCCAATGGGCCTTAAGAAACGGCCTACTGCTGGGAGAATTGGCTACAGCCCGGATTGAAGGGCTAGCGATGAAGCGAGACTTTTATGTGGTAAGTGATCCTAACCGTTTCCGCACACTAGCGGTAGACGAGTTACTAAAATTCCTGCAACGACAGGGAACGAATAATAGAGGAGGGAAAGCCCATGGCTAGACCACGCTTGACCGCAATGTCATCCACATCTGGTTGAGCATCCAAATTGGGGCCGGGGGCCTTGGATGAATTGCTGACAGATTTACCTAAAATAAACGACGCGCGGGTTATCGTAGGGCCAGAAACCAGTGATGATGCGGGAGTAATTTTGATTGACGAAGAGCGGGCTCTAGTACAGACCGTCGACTTCTTTTCTCCCATCGTTGACGACTGTTACCTATTTGGCCAGATTGCAGCCGCCAATTCCTTAAGTGATATTTATGCCATGGGAGCCGAACCTCTCACAGCCTTAAACATAGCCTGTTTCCCCACCTGCTTAACACCGATAGACATGAGTGAAATCTTGCGGGGCGGGGCCGACAAGTTGCTGGAAGCGGGGGCCATACTACTGGGTGGGCATACGGTGGAAAACCCGGAGCCTAAGTTCGGTATGGCTGTTACCGGTATCATTCATCCCGACGGTTTGTGGACTAATAGGGGCGCGCAGGAGGGAGATGTGCTCCTCCTAACTAAGCCGCTAGGTACGGGTATTTTATCTACCGCTTTAAAGGCGGGTATGTTGGAGCGGGAGCAGGAGATGGCCGCCGTTGATGCCATGCGCATGTTGAACAAGGCCGCTGCCGAGACCCTGCGCAAACATGCCACAGTGCATGCCTGTACCGACGTAACCGGTTTTGGTTTCTTAGGCCACCTGGTGGAAATGGTGCAGGAGGATCCCATCACCATTACCGTGCTAGCTCAAGATTTACCCCTATTGCCCGGTGCCTTAGAGCTTGCCCAAATGGGACTGGTACCCGCCGGCGCCTACCGGAACCGGGAATTCTACGGTGATAGAGTGACTTTCGCCGATGATGTACCGTTGGCTTATCAGGACCTCTTATTCGATCCCCAAACCTCTGGTGGGTTATTGGTGGCTATTCCAGAAGAGGAAGCAACTGCAGTTTTAGCGGCTTTAGCGGCCAATAAGGTAACAGCAAGAGTGGTGGCTCGCGTTACCGAATCCCAAGAGTCGGGACAAATCCGAGTTGTTTTTGCCGATTAGCGAATCAAAAAAGCCCCCCACCAGCTGTTGCATACCGTTGGCAGGAGGCTAGAGGGGGCTATCAATTACTGATAACATATACCAATGCTCTTTGCCTGTCAATACGGCAAGTTTACCTGGGTGCCACAAACAGGGTATAATAGGTAGCGTACACAAATCCGACACGGAGGTGCTATTATTTGGCAGCAACGATTTTGGATGGGAAAAAGATTGCAGCTGAAATTCGTCAAGAGCTAAAGGCAGAGGTGGCCAAACTACGCGAGCAAGGGATAGTGCCGCGTTTAGATGTTGTCTTGGTCGGTGAAGATCCGGCGTCGGTATATTATGCGAAAGCCAAAGAAAGACTCAGTAAGCGTATCGGGGTCGAATTCGTTTGGCATCGTTTACCGGAAACAGCTACGGAAGACGAACTGCTCGCTTTGTTAGCCCAATTAAGAGACGATAATGCTGTGCACGGCATTATGGTGGAATTACCCCTGCCCAGAAGTATTAATCAAAATCGGATCTTAGAGGCGGTGCCGCCACTGAAGGACGTGGATGGGGTTAACCCCTTAAATAGGGGATATGTGGCTATGGGGCTAGAAGGACTATCGCCGGCTACTCCCTTAGCATGTGTCGAAATGCTCGACCGTTATCAAATCCCGCTTAAGGGGCAAGAGGTGACCTTAGTGGGCTGGGGAGCAACGGTGGGTAAGCCTTTGCTGCCTATGTTGCTAGCCCGGGAAGCAACAGTAACCACCACCCATGTGGCTACCCGCGATACTTCGATGCATACGAAGCAAGCTGATATCGTTATTTCAGCTGTCGGCTCGGCCGGCCTGATCACCGCCGACATGATCAAACCCGGCGCGGTGGTAATCGATGTGGGTATCAACGAAACTCCCGATGGCATTGTTGGCGATGTAAATTTTGACGCAGTCAGTGAGGTGGCAGGGCACATTACACCGGTACCCGGCGGGGTGGGTTCGGTGACTACTGTGCTTCTCTTCCGCAATTTACTTAAAGGTATTGAAATGCAGCAACGCAGTGGGCGTTAAAGTTTGCGTAACAAAAGACGGCAGCCGGAAATGCTGCCGTCTTTTCTGAGTCCAGCGTGGGGAGGGTATTTTGTGCTTACTATTTCTGACCTGAAAAAGGTTACTTTGTTCCAGGATTTATCCTCTGCCCAGTTGCAGCTGCTTTATGACTTGGTCAAGCTGCGCAACTATCAGGCGGGCGAATTGATTTTTACCCAGGGGCAGCCGGGGGATGCCATATTTTTTGTCATCAAAGGGCGAGTTAAGATTATGGTTATGTCGGCCGATGGGCGGGAAAAAATAATCAAGGTAATGGAACCGGGCCACGTGTTTGGGGAGGTAGTCCTCTTTGCCGGCGGGGCTTACCCGGCGACGGCTCAGCCAATGGAAGATTGCCAAGTAGGTGTACTGCGTAACGAGGATGTGTATTCGCTTTTGCGCAAAAATACGGAGTTGGCCATTAACCTCCTACAACTACTAGCCCGGCGGTTGAGGATGGCCCAGAGCCAGTTGCATGATTTAGCCCTCAAGGATGTGTTTACCCGCGTCACCCAACTGGTGTGCGAACTGGCAGAAAATGAAGGAGTCGTGTTACCCTGTGGGGCGGTGGAGGTTAAGTTGCGCTTAACACGGGAGGAAATGGCCCAACTGGTGGGCACGTCCCGCGAAACCTTGACACGTACCCTCAGTGAATTACGGCAGCAAGGCTTAATCAACATTGATCGCAACCAAATATTGGTTCCCAGCCTGGCTAGACTACGAGCTGTTATCGATTAGACAGTTGAGGAGGAAGAACATGGCTAAAATTATCGATTTGTTGTTTGCCACCGGTGCCATTCGGGTTTCGCCGGCGGACCAGCCCTTTTGGTACACTTCCGGGCTCATCGGTCCCTACTATGTAAACACTCATTTTCTTATCGGCAGCGAGCAAGTAGCCAATAATCTCTTGGCTCTGATCGATGAATCTCGCCACAATCCACCGGCATGTACAGGGGCGGTCCTCCAGTTCTTACGGCAACAGTATAAGGAGAGCGAAATATTTAAACAAGTTATCGATACTTTGGTCCAGGTGATACAAGGCAACTATAACATGGATGATATTGACTATATCTCGGGCGGCGAGCGGCGCGACTGGTTTTTCTCCCTGCTGCCGGCAGAACTATTGGGTAAACCCCATCTGACGATTTTTAAAGATCAGCAAGTGGTTGTAGTCAGCGGTGAAAACATTATGCCCTGCACTAACTTGGCAGGGGCAAGGGTTCTGCATATTTCAGACTTAATAACAGAAGCTTCTAGTTATTTGCGGGCTTGGATACCGGCTCTCAGCAGCCGGGAGGCAACCATGGTAGGGACAATTACGGTGGTGGACCGTTGCCAAGGTGGTGCTGCTGCTTTGGCACAAGCACAAGTGCCGATGACCGCCCTGGTACAGATAAACGCGGACCTATTTAAAATGGCTGCTGCCCGCGGCTATATTACCCAGGAGCAGCTGCAGCTCATAACCGACTATTTGGCCGATCCCTATCATAGCATGCGCCAATTTCTCATAGACAATCCGAGCTTTTTGCAGCAGGCATTGAATGGCGATAAACGCACAGCTGAGCGAGCTAGGCGTTTGCTAGACGAGGATTTATACAATCTCAGTCAACAGGGGTAGTTAATGGCTTCATAATGCATCTCCCAGAGGCTAATAATAGGCCTGGAATCTATAAGGAGGGGGATGCATAATTGACGGTTGGTACTAAAGTGCATCAAGCTTTAGCCTCGCTGCGGAGCTTGGAGGGGCAATTTGAAACCTTTGCTCTCGATACCCAGGACCAGCAGGCCAAGCAGATGTACAATCAGTGTCGTCAGCAGTTGGCGCGGATAAGTCAGCAACTGGCGCAACGCGTCAACTACATCGAGCAGCAGGAACCCACTTATAAGATTTCCACTACCACCTCCGCTGGTGGGGCGCAGAGCAAGGCCAACCAGGGTAACCAGAGTAACCAGGGCAACCAGCAGAACTTCTCTGCCATGACGACCACTACTGGTATGACTTCTGATGGTATGCCGACTGGTGCCGCATCAATGAACCCAATGACTAACCAGCTCAGCCAGACCACCTTCGGTACCGGTAGGTCCCTCGGTTCGACGGCGAGCACCGGGGCCACCGGCCAAGGCAACTGGTCTAGCCCTACCAACAATACAGGGGGTAAGAAGGCTACCAAGAAAAAATAGGTAGCAGTTCTTAAGCGAAGGCTGGCAGGACTCATCCCTGCCAGCTTTTGCCTATACTCAAGCGCTGTAGGAGTTCATTTATTTCTGCCGCCTGTTGGGCCGCGCCCAGGTCACGGCGCTGGCCATGTAAGTCAAACAGGTCGCGGGTAATATCCCGCATCAGTGACTGAATGCGACCGGGAGCTCCTTTGGTTAGTAAAACCAAGGCAAATTCATTCCCCGGTAATCGCACTAGCGCGGCGTCATTGTAGACAAAATCCTTAGTCCCTGTCTTGTGAGCCACCGGCACTGCAAAGTTGATAGCCTGAGGAATACGGCTATTGTAGATAGTATTGCAGAGGGCATGGAGAAAGAGCTCATTATTCTTCGGCGAGAGCACATCCTGCCGGGCTAAGCTGGCTAGTAGTTTGCCTAAATCCGCCGGCGTAGTGCGGGGAGCTTCCAAGGTGCCGTAACGCTCCAGGCAAGCCGCACTAGAAGTACCAGGGGCCGGCGCCAGTTCTCGGCTGAGAGTACTGTAATTAAGTCCCAGTTTATGCAGAGTATCGGCGGCTAAGGCTGACCCCAAATAGCGCAGCATAATGTTGTGATACAAATTCACCGAGTGAGTGAGCATGCGATGAATCAAAGGTCGCCACTTTTGGCTCAGCCCTACTACCGGGTCCGTATGTACAGCCTCTATATTCACCTGCCCTAGATCGTCCAGATGGTAAAAGACGTAGGCGATTAGCAGCTTGGCCACCGATGCTGTGTGATAATAACCCACATAGTTCCCATTGGGCCTTAACTCCAAACGTTCTGCATCATGGCCCCAAGAAAGGCCGCTAACAATCTCCTCCACATAAATACCGATGTCCCCATACCCGTTATTCTGTCGGTAGACGGCCAGCCGGTGGGCCACCAGCGCAAACACTTGGGCTTTATATTCCAGGGAGGCCAGCTCTTGACACCGTTGTAAAATTCGTTTAACATCCATCATATTGCTATAAGCCCCGTCGGGCGCTAGAGGTGTGGCATAGTGGGACAGGAAGGCGAGTATCAATAACAACGCTAGACCCCAGTTAAAATTTGGCAAACCCACCCCTCCTTTGCTACATTTCTATGCGCAAAGAAGGCTATAATTACTATTGCATATTTATTCGAGATGCTGTATAGTTATGCTTAAGATTTTACAGCGACCTACCTTTCCTAGCTGAGCTCGTAGGGCCAACCTTATGGCTATGCAAGGCGAGGTGGGGCGGGATTGTTAAGGAGAGGAGAAAGCATGAAAAGACTAGCTCTATTATTAATTGCTGTCTGCTTGCTGCTTACCGGATGCGGCGGTGGTGGTGGTCAAGCGACCGACACTTTCATTAACGCCCTCGATGCGGATATCGTCAACTTACTGCCGGTGAAGTTGACCAACGTTGTATCGAATATTGTAAGCACGCAAATTCATGAGCCGCTTGTTAAATACGAAGACACTTATGATGAATTACAACCTAAATTGGCAACCGAGTGGAGTATGGATCCCAGCGGGTTAAGCTGGACCTTTAAGCTACGAACCGATGTCCAGTGGCATGATGGTGAGCCTTTTACCTCTGAGGACGTGAAGTTTACCTATGAGACATTGCTAGACCCGGCTACTAAATCGGTACGCCGCGCCAACTATCAGGTTATTGAGCGTATCGAGACGCCAGACCCCCATACGGTGGTCTTTCATCTGAGCGAACCCCACGGTCCCTTCTTAGATAAGATGAGTCAGATACCTATTATGGCTAAACATCATGTGTCTAAGGTGGGCTTAGACGATTACAATAATCAGGCTATCGGCACCGGCCCCTTCATGATGGTGGAATGGATTCCCGATGACCATGTAACGTTGAAAGCTAATCCCAACTATTGGGGTGGAAAGCCGGCCATAGAGACCCTTATTTTTAAGCCGATTCCTGAGGCATCGGTACGGGCTATGGCCTTAGAAAAGGGCGAGGTTCATTTTGCCAGCAGTCTAACGGCGGAAGACTATGAGAAGGTAATGGCTAATGGCAATATCCAAGGTTTTGAGGTTGATAGCTTGGCCTTTGCCTACTTTGGTCATAACAATCGTAATCCGCTGTTTGCCGATAAGCGGGTCCGCCAGGCTTTAGCTTACGCCATCGATAACGAGTCCATCGTTAAAGATGTGCGCAAAGGGGCAGCAACTATAGCAACTGGCCCGATTGCGCCTAGCAACTCAACTTGGCATAATCCGGATGTAAAACAGTATCCCTATGAGCCGGAGAAGGCCAAGGAATTACTGTCCCAAGCCGGTTGGGAACCAAATAGTGATGGAATTTTAACTAAGGACGGGCAGACTTTCAGCTTCAGCGTTGTTCTAGCTACCGGTGATGAAGTACTGCGCAATCAGGCCATACTAATCCAGAAGTGGCTCAAGGACGTGGGTATTGAACTCCAGTTAGAGTTCCTTGATTGGTCAGTACTGAACGATCGACTGGATAACCGGGAGTACGAAGCTATGATGCTATCTATGACACCGAGCCCCGATCCGGAGCAGTATAATTACTGGCATAGTACCGCCATCGACAATGGCTTTAACGATTGGTGCTACAGCAATGTGCAGGTTGATAAACTGCTAGAGGCAGGCCGACGGGAGACCGACCCGGCCCAGCGAAAAGCGATCTATGACGAAATCCAAGCTATTTTGGCTGAGGATGTGGCCGCAGTCTTCCTCTATCATCCCAAGGTCTTGGGTGGACTGAATAAGAATTTCACCGGGATGACTGAAGGCCCCGCCGGGCAGGCTCCACTGCTCTATAAAGTGCAACCGGCGGAATAACTAAACGTGTAAGGTGGCTCAAAATGGGCGCCACGCCGGCGCCCATTTTGATTTGTATTGAGGAGGGAAAGGGCGATGTTCAAATATGTTGTGCGTCGCATTTTGTTGGCTATACCTTTAGTTTTAGGGATTAGCCTCTTAGTTTTTGGCTTAATGCACCTGGCCCCCGGCGATCCGGTACGTATGCTGGCCGGCCGCGAGGCACCCCAAGAAGTAATCGATTCTATTCGTCGGGAATGGGGCTTTGATAAACCCTTTCTCGTCCAGTACTTTACCTGGCTGGGCAAAGTATTGCGGGGCGACATGGGGCGTTCCGTTATCTCCCAGCTACCCGTTTCCTATTTGATCAAGGCGCGTTTGCCCTACACTCTGAAACTCAACTTTTGGGCAACCCTACTGGGGTTAGCCATAGCTTTCCCATTGGGCGTGGTGGCAGCAGCTAAACGCCACACTTGGATGGATTATGCGGCCAGCGCCTTTGCCCTGGTGGGCATGTCCATGCCCAGCTTCTGGCTGGCTCTGGTGTTAATTATTGTATTTGCCGTCAAGTTGGGATGGTTCCCCACCAGTAGTACCGGCACTTGGATGCACTATGTTTTGCCGGCTACTACCCTAGGCCTGAGTTGGGCGGCCAGCCTCATGCGGATGGTGCGCACCAGTGTGCTGGAAGTGCTTAAAGAAGACTATGTGCGTACGGCGCGGGCTAAAGGTTTGCGCGAGAACATCGTGCTGGTTAAACATGCCCTGCGTAATGCCCTGATACCGATTGTCACCGTGCTAGGCACCTGGCTCGCTTACATGGTAGTCGGTACGGTTGTAGTGGAAACGATTTTCGCTTGGCCCGGGTTGGGACGCTTACTAACAACGGCCCTGATGCAGCGAGACTTTTTCCTGGTGCAAGCTATAATTCTCATGATTTCCATCGCCGTTGTGGCTGCCAACCTATTGGTTGACATACTATATGCGGCCATCGACCCCCGGGTCCGATTGAGTTAGAGAGGAGGAGAGAGAAGGATGCCCACATTCTTACAACGATTGTTTCAGCACCGTTTGGCCACCATTGGTGCCATCGTGCTTCTTTTGCTCGTGTTCGCGGCTCTCTTCGCTCCTTGGCTGGCGCCTAATGACCCGGAAGATGTGCATCCGGAGGCGGGGCTGCGGGGGCCCAGCCGACAATTCCCTCTGGGCCAGGACCCCTCCGGTAGATGTATTCTCAGTCGTATGCTCTATGGTGCCCGGGCTTCGCTGTCCGTTGGCTTCTTAGCCGGGGTACTGTCTTTAGGAGTAGGAATAGTTATGGGGTCTTTGGCTGGTTACTTCGGGGGCTGGGTTGATCTTTTGATCATGCGTATTGCAGAAATCTTTATGACCATACCCCAGTTCCTATTGGTAATAGCAGCGGTGGCCATTGTCGGCCCCAGCTTTACCAGTGTGCTGGTGATTATCGGCCTCTCCTCCTGGACCGGTTATGCCCGGGTTCTGCGGGGAGAAATTCTAAGTATTAAACAAAAGCCCTTTGTGGAGGCGGCGCGCGCCTATGGTTCCAGTAATCTGCGCATTCTGGTACGGCACGTTTTGCCTAACTGTCTGTCACCTTTAATTGTTATGGTGACGTTGAACGTGGCCAATGTTATCCTTTTAGAATCGTCCCTTAGCTTTTTAGGTTTCGGTATTCAGGAACCCCAGGCCAGTTGGGGCAGCATTTTGAGCCAAGGCCGGGCTTACTTCCAAACGGCCCCCCATGTGGCTACTTTTCCAGGTATAGCGATCATGCTAGCCGTTTTAGCTTTTAATTTGTTGGGCGACGGTTTACGTGACGCCCTCGATCCTAAATTGGTGGAAGGAGAGTGAGCTAGGTGCAACCGTTGCTAGAGGTGCAAGGTTTAGAAGTGAGTTTTGCCAAGCGCCCCGTCTTGCGGGGGGTGTCTTTCACCGTTGCTCCTGGCGAAACTCTGGGTATAGTTGGCGAAAGTGGTTCAGGCAAGAGTGTAACCGCCCTCTCTATCATGGGGCTGCTTAGTTGGCCTGGCCGGGTCACCGGTGGACGAGTGTTATGGCATGGCGAAGACGTGCTCGGTTTGCCCGCCGACGCCCGCCGTCGTTTGCGAGGTAGTGCCATGGCCATGATCTTTCAGGAACCGATGACCTGCCTCAACCCGGTGTATACGGTGCAACAGCAAATTTCCGAGGTGTTGATGCTGCACCGGGGTATGAACAAAAAGGAAGCGGCAGAGGCGGCGGCCGAGTATCTGCAGCAGGTGGGAATTGCTGATCCCAAGGCTCGTCTGCGCAATTACCCTCATGAATTATCCGGTGGTATGCGGCAACGGGTGATGATTGCCATGGCCCTGGCCGGTGAGCCGGAGTTGTTGATTGCCGACGAACCGACCACAGCTTTGGACGTGACGGTGCAGGCCCAGATTCTCGACTTGCTTAAACGCTTGCAGGCCGAAACGGGCATGGCCATGATTCTTATTACCCACGACTTGGGCTTAGTGGCGGAAAATGCGGATCGGGGCATAGTCATGTATGCCGGTGAGGTGGTGGAAGATGGGAAGGTGGATGAGCTGTTTACTGCTCCTGCCCATCCCTACACCCAAGGTCTATTGCAGTCCTTGCCCCGCTGGGGTGAACAGCAGGATATGCTCTACAGCATCCCGGGTACGGTACCGCGCAATCTGGCGAATATAACTGGTTGCGCCTTCGCCGAGCGTTGCCCTTTGGCCACCGAAAAATGTTCAGAACCACAAGTAATGCATTCCATCAGTGTTACGCAGCCGGCCCGCTGCTGGCGGGCACAGGGCCAGGGAGGTGAGGCGGAATGGCAAAGACAGGGCAAGTAGCTATTGAAGTTAAAGACTTAGAGAAGGTGTTTCCCGTAAGGGGCGGCATATTTTCTGGCCCTAAAGGGGAAGTACGGGCTGTAGATAAAGTTAGCTTCCAGTTGAAAGTAGGCGAAACACTGGCTCTAGTGGGCGAGAGTGGCTGTGGCAAGACTACCGTAGCCCGCATGCTGGCCGGTCTAGAAAAGCCTACCGGTGGCAGTGTGATTCTCAATGGTCAGCAGCTGGATTTTGACGCTAAAGCCACGCCTCGCCTTCTTCAGGAAACAGCCCAGATGGTCTTTCAAGACCCCTATGCCACCCTTAACCCGCGCATGACGGTAGGGAAGAGCGTGGAGGAGCCGCTGATTGTACGCCGCTATGCGGGAGACCGGCGGCAGCGAGTGAAGGAGCTGTTTGCGGCTGTCAGTTTGGATCAAGAAATGATTGACCGTTATCCTCATCAATTTAGCGGAGGACAACGGCAGCGCATTGGTATCGCCCGGGCCCTGGCTTCCGAGCCTAAAATACTCCTTTGTGATGAACCGACTTCCGCCCTGGACGTTTCGGTGCAGGGTCAGGTATTAAATCTACTGAAGGAATTGCAACAAAAGCACGGTATTTCCTATCTGTTTATTTCCCATAACCTGTCGGTGGTATGGCATATCAGCCAGCAGGTGGCGGTTATGTATTTGGGTAAGATTGTGGAGATGGGTAGCCGAGAAGCGGTCTTCTTGAAGACGGCCCATCCCTATACTAAAGCGCTACTGGCCGCCAGCCCTAAAGTGGCTCCAGGGCAAAAGCAAGAGCGCATTGTTCTCAGCGGCGAAGTGCCCAGCCCTCTCAATCCACCCAGCGGTAGCCGTTTCCATACACGTTGCCCCTATGCGCGGGATATTTGCCGCGAACGGGAACCCCAGCTACAGGATCTGGACGGCGGTCACCAGGTGGCCTGCCATTTGATCGATGAAATATAATTTATTTCCCGGGCATTGACAGGAAATGCGTTCATTCGTGCC
>JAAYGE010000254.1 GCA_012727835.1 Bacillota bacterium | reverse complement strand
GGAGCCACAGATATTACTAGCGGCCCGCGCTAATTTCCTGGTCATATCCCTAATGCTATAGTCCCTATTTCACTATGTAAGCGCAGCTAACTTGTCGGCGCCGGGTACAGGGGCTCTTCGCCTTGTAAGACCCGCCACACGTCTTCTACCACCGCTTGGCAGATACTGCGCTGGGCTTCAATAGTCCAGCCGGCCAAATGGGGGGTTAATATGACATTATCTAGGTTATTAAAGCGAGCATTGGCTGCTGGCGGCTCCTGTCTTCTCACGTCTAGGGCAGCGCCGGCGATGCGTTTGCTCTCTAAGGCAGCAAAAAGGGCGTCTTCATCCACAACTCCCCCGCGGGAAGTATTGATGAGCAGGGCCGAGTATTTCATCAGTGATAGTTCGCGTTCGCCTATTAGGTGGCGAGTGGTGGGGGTGAGGGGCACGTGCAGCGACACGAAATCAGCCTGGGCTAGCAGCTCATCTAGGGGCACTTGGGGCACTCCCCGGTAGGGGCCTCGGTTAGTAGTAATCACCTTACAACCAAGGCCACTACAGAGGGTAGCCAGACGACGGCCTATTTTCCCTAGCCCAATAATCCCCACAACCCGGCCGCGCAATTCTTGCCCGACAAACTGGGTGCGTTGCCAAAGGCCGGACCGAGTGGACCTATCGGCTTGTAGCAGTCTGCGGCTGTGGGCCAGCATGTAGAGTAAACAGAGTTCAGCAACGGCATTGGCGTTTAAGCCGGGCGCATAAACTACCGGTATGCCCCGCCTTGCCATTTCCTCAAGATCCAAATTATCCAGGCCGGCTCCCAGGCGGCCCACCACCCGCAGCTGGGGCATTTTGTCTAAGAGTTCGCCGGTGACCCGCGTTTGGTTTCGGACGATGAGCCCTTTGGCCAGTTGCAACTCTTTGCTGATTGTAGCTAAGCGGGTGTGCAAATTGGGGCCGTAATAACATTCCACCCGGCGCCGCAACCAGGCTAGGGCGCCCGGTTCTATGTATTCGGTAAGCAAAATCATCTTGCCTGCCACCTCCCTTACCTATCAAGGTATGATTCGGCGGGGGAAACGGTGTGGAGGGGCAGACGTTTGTCGCCCAGCTTCGATAGGAAGAAGCTCAATGGGTGCTCTCGTAACAACTAACGATGTTGCGAGAGCACCCATTCTTAGCAATCGCCCAGGGAAGTGGCAAAAGCGGGGTGTGGATCAATTGGAGGAGGTAGATCCTGTTCAACTGTTGCCGCCCCAAATTCTGGGCTTACTTGCTTTTATTTTGATGACCAAGTGGGCAGAGGGTATGATACTCGGCCCGTACTTGCTGTAAGGACAATTTTGCAGGACTGGTCTGCGGCTTAATCATTAGCCCCGCTGAGGGCGGCCGGGGCTCCTTGAATAGCTGCCTTATCTTCGCCTGCCAAATAGGAGCGCAGGTTAGGAATATGGCTGAAGCGGATGCCACAGAGAGCTTCTAAGGAGTTGGCGACTACATAGATGACAGGAATGCTGAAGATGTCGCCCAGGTAACCAGTTAGCCCTTGTGATAGGGGTTGCAGAGCTCCAGTCATGGTATTTATTAGGCCGGCAACGCGGCCCAAGTGCTCGGGAGCGGTGGTGCGCTGCACTACGACTCCAAAGTAAATGTTCACGACTCCGTTCAGAAAACCCATGAACAGGAAGAAAGGGATGCGCGCAGCGTGCCAATGGGTCGGTAGCAGAGTGGCAATTATAAAGGCAATGGCCTGGGGTGTAATCGAATGAACTATTAACCACAGGTTACGTTCTACCACCTTCGTAAAAGCAATAAGCAAGCTGGCACAAAGGGTGCCTACGGTGAAAGCCGCCAGCAGGTAGCCATAGAGTTCCGACGATGCTCCCAAATGTTCCTGTACAAACTTGGGTAGCAGAATGAAAGTGGGAGCCCAAACGAAGTTGAGCACTGCTGCCACCTTCATAATCTCGATTAGCACCCGGTTCTGGCGGGCATAATTGAAGCCTTCTTTTAGATCTAGCCAGAAATGGGTTTTTTCAGCGCCAGTTTGAGTTACAACTGGAGGTATGTGGATAGACATTTCTGATAGGGCCGAGAGCAGAAAGGCGGCCGCATTGATTGCTAAAAGCATAGGTACACCTAAAAGGGCTACTAATATGCCACCGGAGGCGTAACCGGCGATGGTTACCAGATTGGAGGTAATCTGCTGTAACGAGTTGGCTCTTGGTAAATCGGCCTTGCTCACTAAAAGGGGCACTGTAGCGGTAACTGCCGGATTAAAAAAGGTGCTGCAGATGGCGTTACAACCCACCAGGATTAAAAAGACCGCCGGGGTTAACTGGTTAGTATATATTAGCCAGCCAAGAATTCCGTAGAAGAGCCCGCGAAAAACATCTCCTAAGACAATGATGGCCTTCTTGCTAAAACGGTCGGCCACAACCCCGCTGAAGGGGCTAAGGGCAACGCTAACTATGGTGCGCACCATAGCCATCGCACCTAACAACAGGGCAGAGCCGGTGGTTGACTGGATCCACCACATCAAGCCGATGTTACCAGCGCCTACCCCTAGCTGAGAAACCGCCATTCCCAGCCATAGCAAGCCAAAATCTTTATTAAGCAACTTTGCGTTCATTATGCCCACCCCTAACAAAGTGATGTGCAAGCCTTAAATTATTTAAGCTTACACTAAGAATTTAGCAGTGCGATTGAATAATGTCAATAGGCATCCTAATAAAAATTAACCTGAAACACAATAAAATTGAGGGGCAGGATATGGTTTGGGGATGGCGAATTATCATTTAGCAGTTAAACTGAAGAGAAAGGGTGGTTCTAGTGCAGCGGCAGTTTTATATTCTTGACGTGTTTGCTGAACAGAAATATGCGGGCAATCAACTGGCTGTAATTCGCCATGGGGCCGGGCTGAGCAGCGAAGAGATGCTGGCCATAACTCGGGAGATGAATTACTCGGAAAGCACCTTTTTGCTGTCGGAGGAAAAGCGGGATGGCGGTTATGATGTGCGTATTTTTACTCCGGGGGGAGAGGTTCCATTCGCCGGGCACCCCACCTTGGGTACGGCTTGGCTAATTCAGCAAGAAATTATTCAACAACCGGTGTCACGGGTAGTACTCAATTACCAAGTTGGCCAGATCCCCGTGGATTTTACCTACAAGAATGGACAGCCGGATGAAGTATGGATGCAACAACTGGAGCCGCAATTCGGCGCCACCTTCCCAGCGGCTGCTGTGGCCGAAGTTTTAGGTCTTCCTGCCGATCAGATCGATCAGCGGTTCCCCTGCCAGGAGGTTTCCACCGGC
>JAAYGE010000253.1 GCA_012727835.1 Bacillota bacterium | reverse complement strand
TACGTTGGTAGCAGTGGCTGGAGCACCGGTCCCCATCTGCACTACGAGGTGCGGGTCAATGGCAGCCCAGTCAACCCTTGGCCATATATGAATAGATAATTGGGGTGTGGCATAATGGTCTTTGGCAAGAAGAAGAGTAAAGAAGTGTCTTTACTGCCGCCGTCATCTACGGCAGAAGTGGTGACGGGAAAGTTAGATACGGTTATTGGACAAGGTGCGGTTATTAATGGCACGGTCAAGACAGAAGGCACTTTACGGGTTGATGGTAAAATAGAAGGCGAAGTTCATGTGACCGGTGATCTTATAATCGGTGAAAGCGGTTTAATTGCAGCCAATATTACAGCCCAGAATGTTTCAGTTGCTGGCTTGGTCAAGGGCAATATTAGGGCCGATGGCAAACTAAACTTATTGGCCAGCGGCAAGGTATACGGTGATATCCACGTAAATGATTTAGCCGTGAGTCAAGGGGCTATTCTACAAGGCGAAGTCCGGATGACAACTGCTGGTGGAGAACTGGAAGATTAAATAACAAAGTCCCGCACCCAGCATGCTAGGGCGGGACTTTTTTCTAAATGGGGGAGCAGCAATGGCAGGAATAATAGCGGTCGTTAATCCCACTGCAGGCAAAGGCAAATGCCAACGGTTATGGCCACAAATAGCCGCCTATTTAGAAGAACTGGGGTTAGAGATCCAAGTGGAATTTACCCAGGGCACCGGTGATGCTATTCGGTTGGCCCGCAGGGCCGCCAGTGAAGGAGCGTCGGCTGTACTGGCCGTCGGGGGCGATGGCACCCTCAACGAAGTAGTCAATGGCCTAGTTGGACAACCGCAAACATCCTTAGGGATTATCCCTGCTGGTAGCGGCAACGATTTTGTTCGTTCCTTAGGCCTTAAGCCCTCCGATTGGCAGGCGGCTTGCCAAATAATAGCCCGGGGCAAAACAAAAAACGTTGACCTGGGGCAGGTCAACGGTCGGTACTTTATCAATGTGGCCGGCGTGGGCTTTGATGCCACCGTGGTAAACTGTGCCAACACCTGGGGTAAGGCTCATTTTTCCAGTTCCTTTGCCTACGTGGCCGCCGTGTTAAAAACCCTGGGGGAATTTAAGCCCTCCCATATTAAATTACAATTGGATGACCAGGAGGTCGAAACCCTCAGTTGGTTGGTAGTTGTAGCTTCCGGCCAGTATTTTGGCGGCGGGATGTGGATCGCGCCCCAGGCCGATATCCAAGACGGCCTCTTCGACGTGTGTGTGCTGGGCGATGTTTCTAAGTTTACCTTCTTACGCTCCTTTCCTAGTATCTTTAGCGGGAAACATCTTTCCCATCCGGCCATAAAGTTTTATCGTGCCCGCCGAGTGCGGGTGGTGGCTGATGGCCCCATGTTGGCCCAAACCGATGGGGAAGTGATCGGGCAAACCCCAATCAGTTTCCAAGTGCATCCGGCCGGCTTGCGTCTCTTCAGTCATTAAAGGTGACAGCATAATTGCTTTTCCTTAGCCACACACTAGGGATGGACCCTAGTAATGGCTAAAGGAGGCGAGAGTATGCAACGGAAAATTGCAGTCGATGCCAATCTTACTCCCGTTCGTAACCTTTTGGAGCAAGAGGGCTATCAGGTAGTTCCCCTTTCCCAACTGAATTCCGCCGATTGTGTAGTTGTCACCGGAGGTGCTGACAACATTATGGGGATACAAACCACCAGCACCAAAGCCACAATCATAGCAGCCCCCGGTATGTCGGCAGAGGAAATTGTGGCCCAAGTAAAAAACAATCTCAAGTAAAGCCAAGGGGCTGTGCATTTCTTGCACAGCCCCATATTATTTGCAGGCTGTGGTCATACGCTCGGGCGCTCTAGTATGAAAACGGCCCGTAGACCGATTGTAAACTGCCAGTAGACACCAAAGGGGCTGGTCGCAAAAGCAAATCTTGCGACCAGCCCCTTCTTACCCACACTACACGGGAGCCAGTTGACGTTGCCACTTCAAATTAGCTAACCCTTGGATCAGCCCCTCCGCGATCACATCGGCCAAGCGGGTGATGAGATACAGGCGGGTGTTCTGCAGTACTAGATAATCCATAAAGCCCCCCACATTTACAATCCCGGTAATGAACAGGTCCCCCACCGCCGGTAAATCCTTACTCACGCCCGCCCCCGGTTTCAAGGGGCCTTTTCCGATCATGATATTGCCCACACTATCTATCCTGCCTAAGCAAGCATCCACGGCAATAACTAATGACTGTTTATGGCGTACCTGCAGCTTTTCTAAAGTTTCTCGTAAATTGGTAGCATGCACCGGGTTTTCCAGGGTACCGTAAACATATACGTGATCTAAACCACTATTTATTAGCCGCGTACCGATCAGAGGCCCTAAGGCATCGCCGGTACAGCGATCGGTGCCGATACACAACACCACCAGATCATCGCCATCTGTTAACAGGCTGGAAGTCAGCTGGTTGACCAAAAGGGCTAAAGACATGCTCGAGTGAGCATCATCCACGTGCAATCGGTATTCCTCATTCTTACGATTGAACAAGAATTTCTCTCTCACCACCCTGCATACCCCCCATGTATCCCAATCCAGAGGGCTACCGGTAGCCCTGTTTGAGATTATGCACCGATTAAGAGTTAGTTATGCCATTCTATGTCTATTTGTCACTGGAATATACATTGCGTGATAGGAGGATGAACAAGCATGGCAAAAAAAATTAATGGCAGAGCCATTGGGTTTACTCTTACTGGGGCAGTTATCGGTGCAGGTTTTGCTTCCGGTCAGGAAATAAGGTATTTCTTTGTTCGCTATGGCCCCTACGCCAATTGGGGGGCGGTGATGACTATCCTCTTCTTTATTGCTTTTTGTTATTGGCTGATGACCCTTTGCCACCGCCAGCAGATAACCGGGTTGCCCCAGCTGTTAGAGTTCATGGGGGGGCATCATATCGGTGCCTTCTTCTTGCACCTGATCAATCTCTTCATGTGGTTTGGCCTTACCGTTATGTTGGCTGGCAGCGCCACCCTCTTGGCCCAGTTCTTTGGCCTACCGCCTCTGATGGGCTCTTTGATCACCGGCCTAGTGGTCTTTTTGGTGGTGCGGAAACAAGTAGAGGGATTAACGGTGGCCAACGAAATGTTACTACCCCTACT
>JAAYGE010000252.1 GCA_012727835.1 Bacillota bacterium | reverse complement strand
GTTGAGCTGCCACTGCCATTTTGTTGGCCACATCTAAGGTTAGCTCGTCTAAAAAGATCGGCTGTTTTTGATGGGCCTTCTGGTTGTCCAAGGTGGACAGGGTTAACAGATCCCGCACTAAACGGGCCATGCGGTCGGTTTCTTCATTAACCACATCGAGGAAACGGGCAGTCAAATCCTTATCGGCCAGAGCCCCATCCAAAAGGGTTTCCACATAACTCTTGATTGTGGTCAAGGGAGTGCGTAGCTCGTGGGATACGTTGGCCACAAAATCCTGCCGCATTTGATCCAGTTTGGACTGCTCCGTCATATCTTGCAGCACCATAACCACACCGCTCAGCTGCTCGCTATGGCTCTGCACCGGTGCCAAATAGACCCGCAGTACGGTATGGTTGCTATCGTCAAAGGTCAATTCCAAATTGGCAGGGGCGAGAGCGGCTATTTCAGTGGCCGTGCCCAGTTTAAGCTTGGCCAGCACCTGCTCGGCGGTGACATCCTCCGGTAAGGACAGCAACTCGGCCGCCTTAGGATTGATGTGCATGAGCCGCCCATCGAAATCGAAGGCGATAACGCCGTTAGACATGTACTCTAAGATGGCCTCTAACTTGCCCTTTTCATTAGCCATGGCATGGAGACTTTTACGCAACTCTTCAGTTAAATAGTTGAATACTTCAGCTAGGCGCCCGATTTCATCGCGAGAGCGGACCTGCACACTGATATCGAAATCGCCCGCCGCCAGCTTTTCCGCCTGGGAAGTAATTTCTAAGATTGGTTTGGTGATGGTGCGGGCTAAGGCCAAGCCCAAGATGGTGATAACTATGACGGCCAGTAGGGTGGCGTTTAAAAGGGTCCCTTGGATATCCCGCAGGATGCTATAGACGCCGCTGAGGGGCTGCAGCAGGAATATGGCGCCGATATCTTGACCCTCCACGTGGCCGCCGGCTCGGATGGCCATGGTCAGATATTCGACCCCACCTTGGTAATAAAGACCGACGAAGGGTCCCTCTTCGTGGGGTTGGGAAAGCAAGTCGCCCACCGGCTTATTCTCCACCAGGCTGCTACCCGGCTTGATGCCGATGTCGGGACCATAGGCTACGATGGCCTGCATGGACTTGTTGAGGAGAATCAAATTGGAACCTTCCTCGTCATCAAAGCCTAAAAGGGCAGCAGCCTCGATGATGTCGCTGTCGTTGAGGAGGTCCTGGTCGCGCAGCAGGCGCCCCTTCAACTCCAGGTCGTGGGCGAACAGATTCATATAATAATCTTGCCACCGGTTTAGCAAATAGACACTGATCAAAACCATGGCCAAGACGATAAGCAAAACGTGAATAACGACTATACGCCAGTGAATACTACGCATTTTAGACTTCCCGGAAGTAATATCCTACTCCACGACGCATGAGAATATAAGTGGGTTGGCTGGGGTCATCTTCGATCTTTTCCCGAAGACGCCGGATGGTCACATCCACGGTACGCACATGGCCAAAGTATTCGTAGCCCCAGACTTCTTTCAGCAGATGTTCCCGGTCAAAGACTGTGCCCGGACTGAGGGCCAAATACTTTAACAGCTCGAATTCTCGCACTGTGAGTTCGATCGGTTCACCCCGTTTTAGAACGCTGTAGTTGGCAAAATCGATCTCAAGATCGGCGACACAGAGGGAAGTGGACTGGGGTGGGTCGCCGGAAAGTTCGGTAACACGGCGCAAGGCGGCCTTTACCCGGGCCAGTAACTCCCGTGGGCTAAAGGGTTTAGTGATGTAATCATCGGCGCCCAGCTCCAAACCATTGATTTTATCCGCCTCCGTACCCTTAGCGGTCACCATGAGAATAGGGACATTGGTAGAGCTACGCAGATGTTTACACACCTCAAAGCCGTTGAGTTTGGGCAACATGATATCCAGCAGCACCAAGTCGGGTTGTAGGCGGAAAGCCTTTTCTAGGGCTTCGCGGCCATCGTAGGCTACTTCCACCTCATACCCTTCTTTTTCTAAGTTAAACTTCACTATGTCGGCTATCGGCTTCTCGTCTTCCACAACTAGAATCAGTTGGCCCATTGTATCTGCCTCCTATCTAACTCCTTGTTACCAGTGTATTACTTCGCGAGCCTAAGGGCCATTCCCTGCCTCTAGCACCTAGTTCAATTCTTCCAAACCAGTTAAAAACAGGAATACAAGAAAAGGAGTGAACAGGGAGTATAGCACGGCCCAGTGTCCGCCTTGTACTGCCTTCACTCCTTTCTTAAGATGCTGCTAGTTAAACTCCCCGTCTCCAATGGCCCCGGGTAATATTGCCGTCATAAATAGCCGTTAGTTCCCGCCGATAGTAGCCACCAGGCCAATCCTTTTCTTGCCAAGCGGCCAGGTACAAGGGTAGGGCCGATTGCAAGGTGGCCGGGGTTTCCAGCTCCGCATCGATAACCAGCTCTCGGGGCTGGGGCCCCCTGCGCAGCGACGGGAGCTGATCGATCAGCGAAAACAGCTGGCTGTTATAGAGATAGCTACGACAGGTGGCATCGCCCAGCAGCGGGAAATAATAGCCCTTGCGGTCGCGCAAAAGTTTTGGTGCGCTAGGGCATTGCCCCTTCCCCGGGCATTGCCTATTGGCACCGATTAGGCATTGCTCATGTACCATCAATAGTTGCCGCCCATGAACTAATAAATGGGCCGGCTGGTCTCTGGCGGCAAGAAGGTCCCTGGTCTCGGCCCGGTTCAGCTCCACCGACAACAGGTAACCACTGGCCTTGGGCACACTGGCGGGGAACCAGGAATTATAGGCGTTGAGCGAAGTATCAAGCACGAAGGGCACATCTAAGCTATGGGCCAATTCAACGCCACTCCAATTGGGCACTAAGAGGCCGCTCACCGGATTGGCTGCCAGGGCCGCTTGCCAAGCCCCCCATTCCCGAGGCAAAAGGATGCGGGGCAAGCGGAGAAAAACAGGAACCCCATCTCTGCCGGCCAACTTACTGGCTTCTACATAATCCCTTAAAATCGCCTCCGGGTCGCTATGGCTATGATAGCTGGTACCGAAATAGATCCGGGACAGCTGAGAAGCATGGTTAAGGGCTACCTTTAGCAATTCCAGATTGGGAACGATTACGGCCCAACCGGCATTCTGGCCTTCTTCTCTTTCGGATACGGACCAGCGGGTAGGCCGCTGGGGCAGAGTAATCTCGGCTGGCAAGGGCCTAGGCTGCCCCCAGAGTCTTTCGCTTAAACGGGCAACGGCCTCTCGCCGACAGGAATTGACTTCACTCACCGGCAAGGCCAGCCCGGGTTCGATGTGGCTGGTCAATTGGTCTAGGGTAAAGCCGCTACCGCCCAATTTACCTAACTGGCGGGCTAACAGATTTTCATCCACGGCCACTATCCGGGCCGGTTCGGGTAAACGCTGGCCAGTGACCTGCACCGTCTGCCCGGCGGCGGTGGCTATCAGGGTGAGGGGCTGACCACTTTCCAGCCGAGCATGGAAGCTCAGGGGCCAC
>JAAYGE010000022.1 GCA_012727835.1 Bacillota bacterium | reverse complement strand
GTGCCAATAGGAGTAAAGTCAAACACATCTTCGCCCAAGACTTCGAGGGCTTTTAAAGAAAAAATGGGAACACGGTGCACGTCGGTTAAGAACCAAGCAGCCGGTTCATGGGTAGTGAACCTGACGGTAAATTCATCTAGCACCTCTACGCTTTTAATAACCTGAGCCAAACGTGCCTGATATTGAGCTTTGTTTGCAGGATCAAGTACATAATCAAAACAAGCTTTTACATCCTCAGCTGTAACCTGTACGTTAGCACCTTCTGGATAGACTTCGTTACCTTCATGCCAGTAGGCGTTTTCCCTTATTTTGAAATCCCACGTTAAGGAATCGGGGTTTGTCCAGGATTCGGCTAGTAATGGTCTTAAATCGCCGGCTACACCACTAACTAGCGGTTCCATAACTTGTCGGATGATATAACCGTCACCATCGGAAGAGGTCTTAAAAGGATTGAGGGTTGCAATTGTGTACTGTGTAGCAATTGTCAGCACCTTTTCTTTCGCCTCAGGCGTAGGTTCAGGAGATGAACATGCTGTAGCCAATAAAAGTGATAACACTAAGGGTAGGACTAACAGCCACTTCTTCAATCTCATTTAGTAAGTGGGCCCTCCTTCTTAGATTACTGCCATTAAATTTGAATCAGCGACATAGAAGAGCAAAACAACATACTTATCCTACTAGGTATACTGTTCAGGCGGCACGAAGTGGGGGATGTTTCCGTCAGCCCATACCATCTCCCTCCCTTCCCAGGCGATGGCCTCTTTCACATCACGTTGAAGTAAGTAATCGATTAATTCCCTATGCCTAGCATGGGGGTCCTCATGTACTTGATCAAAAAAATATGTAGAAATCCAACGAGGGTTGAGATTGAATATCCTCCGCATGTGGTTAACAATAAACTTATTTTTAGTGAGTTTAGCCAGGGCTATATGAAACTCAACATTTTCGGTGCTGTATGTCTCATAGTCTTGTCCCTTATTTTCAACATATTTGCGTAGAGACAAGATTTCCTCATCGGTGCAAAAGCTAATAATGTGCCTGATAATACCGCATTCCAATATGTAACGTAGATGGAACAAGTCTACATACTCATCTATAGTGAGCTCGCGCACACAATAACCAACCCTAGGTATCTTTTTCAGATAACCTTGCTGAGTTAGTGCTGCCAAAGCCTCTCTTACTGGCGTGTTGCTCATATCCAGCTCGTCAGCCAGGGCCTGTTCATTCAACAAATCCTGAGGTCCATAAAATCCCTGTATTATTCTTTTTTTTTATAAAACGATAAGCATGCCCTTTTTTTGTTTCCGGCATATTACCCCTCGTTTCAAATTACTGATATTTTATAGCTATTCCAATGATATATCAGTGAAGATATCACTGTCAAGGCAATTTTTAGATATTAGCATTGGTTTTGCATTCTCCATAAAAGACTGTCAACTAAGAAGAGGAGGCGACTTCCTGCTGTTTGTTGTGTCCATTACAGGCGTTTTTTTAACAAAAACGGGCGTGTTGCGCCACGTTTACAAGAAACGTTTCGCGACACGCCCTTCCGTATGGGGTTATGGGGTGCGCGTTGCAGACAGTTTTGGGGTAAAAGTTGTTCATCTGGCCAAGCCAATACAACCCGCACTCCTCGTTCATTTAAAGAGCTTTTTCCTTCTAATCCATGTCTTTGAACTTCGGAACGTGTGTGGTGCGGTACATGACCGGCAATCTAGGAATATCCGTAAGGCCGATCGGTGATCGGCCCGCGGACGCACCTGCGGAATGTATGATATGCAGGAGAAGCCAGCGGGCGCAGCACCGCAGCGCCCCTACGGAACATGTGGAATGCGGGTAAACAGCTGTAATTGAGGTATGCGTAGGGCCGCCCGTTGGTCGGCCCGTGCAGCGTCTGGACCTGCAGGAATCGCAATCTAAATATTAAAGGAATGAGCCCATGTAGAACTCATTCCTTCTCTTTTTCGCTATAGAATTAAGCCGCCTGGGAATCAACCTGCTCTTTTAGTTCAGCCATGGCACACAAGATATTAAAGAGCCGGATGAAGTTTTCTCTGGTGCAATATTGCTTAGCACTGCCGTGAATCATCTCATGGCGATTCAAGTATACCTGGCTAAATTCGGGCTGGTTTTTGCTAGCATTGACACAGGTGGTGATAACGAAGGCTAAGCCTTGGAACTTCTTGAGGCTACCGTTGAGTCGGGCGGTGCGCAGCCAGTGATATAGGTTGTTGGACTCGACTTTGGAGTAAATCTGGGCTCCGTTAAAAAGCTGCTGCCCTATATCATCGGCTACAGAAACGGCTTCAAAGAGCTTATCGTAATCCTCCTGATCGAAGGCTTGCTTTAGTTCAAATAGCTGGTCTTTCTTTGCTGGCAGATATCTAGTTATGGTCTCAATGCCCAATCGAGCCCTTCTAAGGTCTTGGCACTTAAAGATCTTCGCTATCGTCCAGCCCATTGCTGCCGAAGGTGGTAAAAAAGCCGATGCGGGCCCAGCCGGCCAACGGGCTAGCCGAATACTCGCGGATCTCGTCTCTAAATGCCTTTTCTTTAGCCAAGTACTCATGAAAAGCTCTGATGAGCTCTTTCTCTTCTTCTATGGTTCCATTCAACTCATTGACAACAGAGTTATCGGATAACTGTTCGGCACTGGCCAGGTTAGCAATATAGAGAGTTTGATATCTACCCTGCCGGTTATAACTGGATACGGTGATGTTTATATCCATATCGTGGGTCTTTTGCTTGGACAGGGGAATTACATACCTACCCTCGGTGGTGTCCACCAGCACGCCTCTAGTGATGCCGGTATCGGTGACGTACTCTACGAACGTCGCCTCCGGGCTCGTGGTGGCGGTGCCGAATTCGAGCTTATCGCGGGGGATGCGGTCGGCATCAAGGCAATAGGCGCGGGCATTGTAATCGGTAATCGCATCTACTGAAAAGCAGTTTTGGATATTGGCATATAGGGTGTAGTCGGGTTCGCTCAACTCGGTATGGGATATTCTTTCTCGACGATGACTTTGTAGTTTTCTAGGACTAATAAGGCCGACCAGGATATCATGATCGCTAAGTTTTGTATTACTTAAAGGGACAATCTAATTCCCTAGTTTTAGTCCCTGAAAAACTCTGCCGCCAGTAGCACAGTCGTAGACGGGATAGGCTTTGACTTTTCTAGCCATTGCCGACTTACGTCTGGAGTTTATTAAGTGGTATAGGCCGTAGAGGATGACGACAAGGAATACTAGCCCGTTAAGCAAGAACGTTTCAAGTCGGCTCAACAAACGATACCAATTCAACAATATCACCCTGTCCGAATTTGTTGCGTAGACTATTTCGCCATTTAGTTCCACTTCCCTGCTAGAATCTGCCTGTTGGCATAAACCATTATAATACCAAGAGTCGTGGCCCCTCTACCAAAGGTGCGGATGAAAACGGGCGCACCACCGATGCGCCCCTACGAAACGGGTGGCGTGCGGTGCCTAACCCTCAATTTCGAGATGTTCGTAGGGGCCGATCGGTGATCGGCCCGTAGGGTGCTCTATACGAAATGACAAAGGTGCGGCGCATATACGCCGCACCTTAATGCTAAGATTCAGCCACCACTTTGATACACTCTCTGAGACCAGCCACGATGGTCTCCAGAGGCATGCTGGGTGTG
>JAAYGE010000021.1 GCA_012727835.1 Bacillota bacterium | reverse complement strand
TACCACCTGAGGGTGATGCCTTGCTGGCAGTAAATCTGGAGCAAGACGCGGAGCAAACTGTTAAGTTGACAGCAGAAGAGGCGGGTAGGTATGTTGTAAAAGTTAGGGGCGAAGGCACCGGCGGCAGTTTTTCCATCTCTTGGACAAAACAGGAGAGGTAGTACCATGACCAGTGTCCTCAGGTGGGAAGGGAAGAGAATATTTTTGGCGTGCATGTATTAAAAAGGAAGGAGGTTTGCTTATGTTGCAGATAATAACCGATAGCTCTTGCGATTTGCCGGAAGAGCTGGTTGTTGAGCATAACATCCGTATTATACCCCTTACCATCAGTGTGGACGGTCGTGACTACTTGGAAAGGATTGATATTTCCCCCGAGACCTTTTACGCCCGTATGGCGGCCAGCCGGGAGTTGCCCAAGACATCGCAACCGCCGCCGGCAGCTTTCGCCGACGCTTTTCGTGAGCGAGCTGAGTATGGCCCGGTCATTTGCCTAACCATTTCCTCCGGCTTAAGCGGAACCTACGAGTCGGCCTGCTTAGGACGGGATTTGTCAGGGGTGGATGCCGCCGTCTTTGATACAGGGGCCGGTTCCTTGGGCCATGGCCTGCAAGTTTTGCGGGCCTGTAAAATGGCCGCTGCCGGCTGCACCGTAGATGAGGTAATTGCGGAACTGACCGAGTATCGGCGGCAGATGAAGATCTTGATTTTGCTAAACACCTTGGAGAACATAGTCAAAGGTGGGCGACTAAGCAAGTTTCAAGGCACGCTAGCCAATATCCTTAACATTAAACTGCTTTTACATAATGTGGATGGAAAAGTAGAGCTGTTAGAGCGGGTGCGGGGGAGTAGGCGATTTTATCGGCGGGTACTGGAAACGATGCAAGAGTTTTGCTCCGATATGAGTGACCGGGATGTGGGGATCACCCATTTCTTGAATCCGGAAGGTCTGGAGCATATTAAGAAGGCCATGGGGGCACAATGCCCACCGCGCAGTTTTGTCACCAATTATATGGGTGCGACCATGGCTACTTATGCCGGTCCAGGTGGCATGATCATATCTTTTTAGCATAGCAAGAAAATTACAGGGACTGTCGCCTTAGGATCAACTTAGGGACCACGCCTTGTAAACACCAGGACCGCTGCTGCACTCACAGCGCTCTAGTATGACCAGGGACTGCAAATCCCACGGGTCTGATCGTGCAAGAGAGTTCTTGCGATCAGACCCGTTAGTTTTCTATTTTGCTATCATCTGCATAGCAGCCCGAGCAAAGGACAGGAGCTTGGTTTCCATATCCCTGTGGGTAGGCTCATCTAACCCCCAGTTCCCAATTTTAGGGGCCACCTCCAGGGCGGTCAGCAGCTCGTAGTAAGCCAAGTTGGCGGTATCAATCGGGTTAGCCTGCAGATAGAGGGTGGTAAATAGGCTCATGGCTTCTGAGCCGCAGGCCCAAAGTAGTTCCAGGCGGGTGGAAGCCAGGTCGGCCAAAGGGTCGCCTAGAGCCGCATCTTCCCAGTCGATGATGCCCACCAGCCGGCCATCTTGCCAGAGGATATTTCCAGGCCAATAGTCACCGTGGAGTAAAACGGGCTGGTTACGCTGCGCCCAGGGCCAGGCGCCCTGCAAAGCGGACCGGCCTTTTGCCTCTAACCCCATGGCACCTGCTGGTCGACTTAACCAAGCGGCAATGTATTCTTCCTGCCGCGACAAAAAGGTGATCTCATCAATAGGCAGCCGATGGATACGGGCCAGGGTATCAGCCATTTGCCTTAGAGCTAAACTGTCAAGGGCCGTTATGGTGCGGCCCGGTATATAGGAACAGACCAGGCAAGGGCGAGAAATATATATCCCCTCTTGATCCACAAAGTGGGGGCGAGGCACGGGTAGACCGGCTGCGTGCAGATAGCTAAGCAAACGAAATTCATCGCGGGCGATGTGGGGATTGCGTTCCAGGTCCCGCTGCCCGTGGCAACGGGCCACCAATTTGCTAATCCGGCCTTTACCATCTTGGACGGTTAGTGCAGTGGTCTGTGCCGACGCCCCGCCGGTCAGCGGCGCCGCCTGCAGGAGCTTACCTTGGGGCTCCATAGCGGCCACCAGATTAGCGAATTTACTAAACAACAGGATCACCTCAAAAAGGTCTGAGTCGAGGGGCTCTGCTAAGCACTGGCTAGCGCCAGCTGTGCTTCCGCAGCCCCCTCGACTTTTGTAACCGCGCGGTAAGCAACTGGGCCGTATGACCGCGGCCTGCAAACACGGCGGGCTGTCGCCACTGCTTTTGCGACAGCTCCCAAACTAAGCTAACTATTTGTTGCGATACTCTTCCGGCACCTGGTTCCGATGATATTCCTTAATTTCCTCTTGGAATTCGGGGCTAGAGAAGATATCGATGGCGGTCATAGCCAGCCCTTTGGCGCCCTTAATGCAGATTTCATCGGCTCGCTCCGAGATAGATTCGGCGGTAAAGGCGGCGTTATGGGAGGCCACACCCGCCGGTGCAATCCAGAGGTAGTCATGGATGGCCGGCACCTTAATCGAGACGTTGCCCACGTCCGATGAGCCGTACAAGCCGGTGGGGTTGGCATATTCCATTTCTTCGCCCAGCTGCTCCATGTTTTTCTTAAAGGCTTCACACATAGGCAGGTTGGGGTAACGTTCCGCGTACATGGGATGCACTTTGATTTCTACCTGCGCCCCGGTTAGTTGGGCCGCCGTGTTGGCCGCCAGTTTTACCTTCTCCACCAACTTTTCCAGATCTATTAGGGTGCGGGCCCGTAGGCTAAATTCGCAGGCAGCTTCGCCGGGGATGACGTTAGCCGCCAGTCCGCCGTTGGTGATAATACCATTGACGTTATCCTGCATCTCAAAGGTGGGCCGCAACATGTCAATGTGCTGGAAGGTGGCGATAACCGCATTGAGCGCATTGATACCCCGACCAGGGGCAGAAGAGTGGACCGATTTGCCTAGGAAGTTGATTTCAACGGTGGTAGCTGCCCGTCCTCCCCGGTTGATCAGTGACCGCCCGGAGGAGGGGTGCATCATGAGGGCAAAATCCACATTATCAAAAACACCGGCTTCCACTAAAATAACTTTACCGCCACCGGCCTCTTCGCCAGGGGTACCAATGATGGACACCTTACCGGCGAAATTGTCCATCACGGCGCTGGTACCCAAGAAAGCTCCGACGGCACAGGTAGCAATTACGTTATGTCCACAAGCATGGCCAATACCGGGCAGCGCATCATATTCAGCCAAGAAGGCCACATGGGGACCGTCGCCCTTGCCTTCCTTGGTGGCAATAAAGGCCGTCTCTAATCCGCCCAGGCCAACCTGTACCTCAAAGCCTTGATTGCGCAGCGTCTCGGCGATAAAACCGACCGCCTTATGCTCTTCCATAGAAAGCTCCGGATTGGCGTGGATGTTGTGGGATAAGGTCAATAATTCGGTTTGTAAACTACCAATAACCTCTTGAGCTCGTGTTTTAAGTTGTTCCACAATAGTACCTCCCCATGAATGTTTGTCTATTAAGGGTTCAACAGGAGAACCCGAAAGCCTGCCAATTAAAGAGTAGTTAATTAGGTGGCAAGGGAGGGGGCTTCATAGTCGGCCAGCTTTCCCTCGTAAATTAGGGTAAGTTGCTGGCAGTCAAGAAAATCGGAGGGTTTAACTAGCCCGGGCGGCTTATCAACCAACCGGATGCCAGCTCGAGTTAAGACGGTGGCAACAAATTGGGAACAAAAATAGGCGTAGCGCCTTTCAATAGGCATGCCGGCGGCTAATCCGGCAAAACCGATCAGGTTAAAATTATAGTTGCTTTGCTCCTTTTGAAACTCGGCAATGGTAGCACGGATGGCTGTGTATTGCTGCTCGCTAACTGGCAAGCGGTAGATGGCGCAGATAGTATTTTTATAACGGGCAAAGGTGCCTTCCCTTTGTTTTTCCTGCACAAACCCCCCGGGTAGGGCCCATTCCGGATAGAGACGCCCGAAACTATACATCTCATGTAAGTGTTCATCTAAGGCGATAGAAACATGGTTATAAGGGGCTCTTGTATAAAGACCGATAACACGCGTTGTCCATGAAAAGGTATTTGATAACACAATATAGATAGATTTTGTTCGCATCCTACAGGGACCTCCCCGACTACACAAAACTGGTATATTCCCTAGTATAATATGCGCTGGTATTACACTCAACACCAGGGCCTTCCATGTGTAGAAGGAGAGGAAAATGTTTAAGCTAAAGCGGGAGGTGTTTAACATGCTAATAACGTACACCCTAAAACACAACAAGGAAGTGGAGCAAGGCGAATACGATCCGGCCACCAAGACCTTGACTTTGGCCAGTGGTAGACAACTGAAATTATCTCAACCGGAGGATGTAAAGCTGGCTAAGAAGCTGATTTACTCAAAGGTTGTGGCAGCGCCACAAATGGAGCTGATGACCCTTAATAAGTTGATCCAAATGGAATAGCCACCCATCTGACGCCGATTCTAATCTAGGTATCGCTGAAAACTCACCGCTATACAGAAGGGCAGTGGTTACTGCGTAGGACCTTGGGGAGCCTGATCCCGGTCTCTAGCAGCAGCCACTGCCCTTCTTAAAGTGTATGCCCTGTTTAGATATCCAGACCATGGTAGCGCTTTTCCGCAGTAGCTACCGTCAGGTGAAAGACGATGAGACCGCTAACCGCGTAGAGGGCGAGGAAAAGGGCATAGATTAGATGCACCGGCCATTCGGCAGATATCAACTTATAGGCTAGGTAGGCGGAGCCACCCAAGACGGCCATCTCTAAGAACATAGGGATAACCGCATTAAAGTTGTTTTTTACCGCATGTTGAGGATTGGTCCAGTGGAGCCGGGGCCAGAGCATGTCGATATACAAGCCGACGGCCAAACCCAGCAGGCTGCCGGAGAGCCCGATCAGCACTGCCGCCACCACATTTAGAAAGCTCGGTTTAATAAAGAAGATGTAGGCAACGGTAATTGGCACCGCACTGATGATGGACCCCACAAAAGCATGGGCCAGCTTCGCCCGAGCCTGGGTTTCTGCCGGCACGGGAATCATCTTCGATATATAAAAGAGTTTGCCCTCACGGGAAATGCTGGTGCTAGCAATGGTGTTCATGGAGCCCAAAAGGATTATGATAGCGGCAATCACTAGAGCTACAATGGTGGAACCCGGCTCGCTTTGCAGGGCGGCCATCATTTCAGCTAGTTCCCCGCTACGGCCTTGGGCGAAAAAGGGCATAATCAGGGTGATAGGCATAATTAGCGCCCCTAAGAAACCGTTAAGAGCAAAGATAGGAGTGCGTATAAACAGTTTCCATTCGCGCCAAAATAGGGCGGCAAACACACTTCCCGGACGGGTTTGCGCTTCCCATTGGGCTGGGGATAATTCTTTGCTCTTGCGGCTTACTTCGTCGCCACCTATTAATCCGGCGAAGAAGAGCTTCTCCGATATGGCAACCAGAAGTAATAGTGATACGGCCGTTAGGGCTAAGAATAACCCCAAATTAAGCCAACCTTCGGCGCTGCCGGCTAAAGCAATAGCTTTGGTGGCCCAGACCGAACCGGGAAAGCGATTGCCTATGGTTTCGATGAGCCCGAAACGGCTAGCCAGTAATTCTTCTAGGGCCGCCGGATTGTCTCCCACGTTGGCTTGGATGAAGAAGTTCAGGCCCAGGGTAATCGTAACTATGACTAAGGAACCAATTACCATGAGAGTATCGCGATGGCGCCGGTTGATAACCTTCATCAAGCCGAGGGCTAACAGGGAGGCGATAGCTAAGGGCAACATGGGAACCAATAGGAATATAATAACTAATGTGAGCCAATAGCCTAGATTACCGCCAGCAAAACGGGTGTAGGCAATTACCGTAGGTATGAAGAAAAAGGCGGCCGTAAGGTATTCATTGATTAGAACGGTTGCCAACTTACCTGTAAAGATGTGGGACGGTTTTAGTGGTAGGGGAACTAGTATGGATAGGTCATTGGAGAAATAGAAGGTGGATATTACCAAAAATAACCCCATAATCAGTACCACTAGTTGGATAGCCACTATGGCGATAGTAAAAGCAATTTCCGGCTGTCCAAACTGCATGCCGGCCAAAACCAGTCCATCGGCCAAACGGGAAAACATGAAGGCAATCACGCCGAAGCTGTAGATCAGCAATAGGGCCATAAGTAGGGGTTGCCATAGTTTTTCCCGCTTACGAATACGGTCACGTAAGACCGACAGACCGAAGGTGTTCTTGATATTGAGAATGATTAACTTAATTAGCATGCTCATTGTTCGGTCAACTCCAGGAAGATGTTTTCCAATGATTCTTGGCTCTTAGCCAGATCACGCAACCCGTCCATTGAACCGCAAGCGATCAGTTTCCCCTTTTTGATAATCCCAATCCGATCGCATAGTTTTTCCGCTACTTCTAGAACGTGGGTGGAAAAGAAGACGGTTTTACCCCGATCGCAATGTTCCCGCATCAGGTCTTTAAATAGATGGGCTGAACGGGGGTCTAAACCAACCATGGGTTCATCTAGGATCAACACATCGGGATCGTGGAGCCAAGCGCCGGTAAGGGCCAACTTTTGCTGCATACCATGGGAATAGCTCTGTATTAAATCGCCCACCGCGTTGGTGAGTTCGAACATTTCCAGCATGTGACTGATGCGTCTTCGGCGGACGTCGGCCGGCACCTGGTAGACATCGGCAATGAAGTTTAGGTACTCCAGACCGGTTAATCTTTCGTATAGATCCGGGTTGTCGGGAACATAACCTATGCAAGCCTTTGCCTTTAATGGTTCTTGGGCTATATCGTAACCGCTGATGGTAATCCGCCCCGCATCGGCCCTGAGAAGTCCTACGGCCATTTTAATCGTCGTCGTCTTGCCGGCACCGTTGGGCCCTAAGAAGCCAAAAATCTCTCCGGGCTTAACCTCTAGGCTGAGATCATCGACGGCCTTGACGGCTCCCTTTTTATAACTCTTAGACACCTGATCAAACACTAGCATTTACTCTAGTTCCTCCTTCCCAAGTAGGAAATAACTGAACGGCCATATACTAAAATTTTACCATAGTCCAAGGCCCTGTGCTTTTAATTTCTCCTCTTCCCATTACGCAGTAGGAAGCCGATTGTTTCAGGCAGGGTTTGTCTAAAGGTGCGGAATTTTAGCAAATAGGTTTTATAATTTGTAACCGCGTAGTTCTATTGCCAGAATGAAATCTTAATGGTATGCTTTAAATGCGTGAGACATGAGTATCATGTGTCAACAGATTAGATGTTCGTGCCAAAAAGAACGAGCTATCTAGATAACTATATATAGCCCCGAATGATTTACGCGGGAGAGACCGTTTTCTAACGGCGCCGAAGGAGCAAACTGGGCTGTATTGCCGGCAGCCCATTAAACTCTCAGGCAAAAGGACCGCGTAATGACGGAACTCTGGAAAGCTGCGGGTGCAGCACCGAAGGAGCAGTGAGCCAGTTTGTAGTTGGCTTCCAAAATCTCTCAGGTAATCATAAGACAGAGGCGAATGGCACCCGGTGGTGAATTCGTTTTTGTCTTTTTTTATGTTTTGCGGTTAGAATAGGTATGGGTGGTCGCTATGCGGAACAGAGTAATTGTAGTAACCAATAACCAAGATGTTGACTTGCTGGAGCACGATCTCTTTATCGACGGCACCCTGCCCGATGTGTTGCGGGTTTGCCGTGATCTGGTTCACAAAGGGCATCAGCTTATTTCGCATCCGCTTGTGAGCAGTGTGAAGC
>JAAYGE010000251.1 GCA_012727835.1 Bacillota bacterium | reverse complement strand
GGTTACTACTTTAAATCCGTAGCTCTTGGCCTTCTTAATGGCGTGGCGTCGGTCTTGATGACTGAGGGGAATGGTGCCATCGGAAATTTCAATACCGGTAAAGCCAAGTTGGGCAGCCTGTTCTAAGAAAGGCTCCAGGCGATCTTGCCACATGGCGATTTCAAAAAGGGTACCTCCCGGGTAGACATCCACTCCATAAAAGCGAATCAGCTTGATTTTCTCTTTTAACAGCGGTTCGGGGTAGAGGGCCGAGGTGCCAAAGGTTAGCTTGATCATGTCTATGTAATCACACGCCAGCTCCAAGAGGTCCCGGGTCTCTGTCAGCCCCATGCTTTTATCGATCAACATGGTGCATCCGGTTTGGCGTGGTTTGCCGCAATGCCCGGATAGGGGAAAGGCAGGTAAAGCGTCCTGCCAAGCCCGACGACGTCTGTAAACAGTCACAGCGAATCACTCCTCCCATTTGCAGCTTTATAACTCAAATTAAGTTATTCGCAAGCCTTAGTAAGGGTTACAGGGAGTGACGCACCCAGTGTTTTATCCCTCCTTTTTGGCATCTGTTGCATATTTCACGAAAAATTGGGGAACACAAAAATGAGCGGACCACAAGGTCCGCTCCGTAGGCGAAACGATGATGGCTTATTGCTGACCGGTAGTGCGGTTAGCCAATGCCTGCTCGGCCATGGCGATCATCTTACGCACCATGTGTCCACCGATTGCACCGGTGTCACGAGTAGTCATTGTGCCCCAATAACCGTCAGCAGGAACCTGGATACCCAGCTCGTTGGCCACTTCATACTAGAACTGGTCAAGAGCCTTCTTAGCATTGGGTACTACTGGGACATTGCTTGAAGAAGAACCTAGTGCCATCTGCGTCACCTCCTTTTGCCGTTGTCATCTAAAGTATTTCACGAAGAATGACGTTGAATACTGTCAGTGTTTGGTGGTGCAACGGCAACTAATTACAGGTGAAAGTTTCGCCTAGGTTGAAAGGCTGCAAGCATCGCGACTTGCAGCCTTTTACTTTACAATGATGACACGATATAAATGTCGTTTTGGTGCTTTTTTCTACTGTTTCATAGTGATTTTTACTCGTTCAATGCTGCGTCGGTCCAGTTTCTCCACGGTTAAGGCGATTTCGCCATAGGTAACCGTCTCTCCCGTCCGGGGAATACGTCCCAGTAGATCATAAATCAGGCCACCAATCGTCAAAGCCCGGTCGGTGGGCAGCGAAATGCCTAACTGTGCATTGACCTCTTCTACCGTTAAACGGGCGTCCAAGAAGGTGGTGTTGGCATCTAATATCTCTACCGGTGGATCTTCCTCATCGTACTCGTCTACAATTTCCCCTACAATCTCCTCAATTAAATCTTCAATTGTTACCAGACCGGCGGTGCCTCCATATTCATCGATGATAATGGCCATATAAACCCGATGTTTCTGTAGCTCCTGCAGCACCAGACCACTTTTCTTAGAAGAAACTACAAAAATAGTGGGCCTGAGCAGCTCGCGCAGGTTGAAGCTGGCCTTTTCCTCCTCTGTCAATGAGCAAATGTCTTTAACATGCAATAGACCGATTATGTTATCGATATCCTCTTCATAGACCGGCAAGCGGGAATAGCGATCTCGGCGGATAATTTCAAGCACTTCCTCCAGGGAGCTATTCACATCTACCGCTGTCATGGCGGTGCGCGGCACCATTACGTTGCGGACGGGAGTATCAGTCAGTGCCAGCACACTATGGATCATACGGCTCTCCTTATCTTCAATGATGACCTGCTCTTCACCCACATTTACCAGAGTGCGAATCTCAGCCTCCGTCACGCGCTCTGCTAGCAAGCTTGTGTCACCTGGCCGGCGAACTAAGAGATTTGAAAACCAGGTAAGAACCGCAACCACCGGACTGAGCAATACCATTAACAGTTGCAGTGGCTTGGCTACTCGGTAGGAGACACGCACAGGATCACGGGTGGCCCAAGTTTTCGGGCTGATTTCACCGAAGACGAGAATGATAAACGTCATGACCGAAGTGGCTAATGTTACGGCAGTACCGGCACCAAAGGTGCGCAGCGCCAAGGCGGTAAACATAGAAGAAGCCCCGATATTGACCAGGTTATTACCCACCAGAATGGTGATTAGTAACCGTTCCGGCCGGGATTTTAGTTTGGCAATCAGCTGAGCCCGTCTTTGGCCCGACTCTACCAATGACCGCACCCGCAATTGGCTCAGCCCCATGAGGGCACTTTCGGAGGCAGAGAAAAAAGCAGAAGCAGCAATAAGCAACACGAGTATAATCCATTCTGTGGTGGGCACCTGCATCTTTTCTCCTCCCAGTTACAATTGCTATCTCAACTAGTGTTTGCCAATGACTAGGAGAGCATGCAGGTTTACCCATTTTGCCGTATAAGTAGAGGCGCCCCGCTGGAGCGCCTCAAAAAGATGGTCAATTACTCAGCCGGCTTCAGCGTTATAATCGCAATTTCCGGCCGCGATAAAAACCGCAGCGGCAGGCCCGTGTAGCCAATGCCTCGGGAGATATAGAGCCATCCTGCACCTTCCCACGATAAACCTTGAATATGCTCCCGGGGAAAGAGCCGCCCGCTGGCCGTTGTAACGGCGCCCAGCAGGGGGATTTTAATTTGCCCGCCGTGGGTGTGACCCACCAAGGTTAAGGCAGGGCGTTGCATCAGCTCCTCCCACAGAGCTCGATCTGCCCGTCTCATTAAAGGTTGCTCTTGCCTAAATACCTGGGGCGAGTGGGTCAGTAGGACGATAGTCTCATTGGTGGTTGGGAGGGCACTCCGCAAATTATCTACTGAATTGTAGGGGTAGGCCAGTCCGGCTAAGACCAGCCGGGCGGTACCCCGTTGGATGCTGGTATAGGTGTTATCTAGTACGTAAATTCCCTGTCCTTCCAACCGAGCTCGTATTTCAGGCCAACCGGCCGCCTGATCGTGGTTACCGTTAACTGCATAGGTGGGCGCGATTTGAGGTAGAACTTCCAGCAGCGGTTCTAGTCGCTCCACACTGCTTTCATCCCGACCACGCACGTAATCACCCGTCAAGGCAATAATATCTATGCCGGCCCCGAGGAGTCGCTTTTCCACCCAGCGGGTGTTTAAGCGCCGACCGTGGAGGTCACTCAGGTGGGCAATCTTCATCCCTTCCAGGTCCGCCGCCAATCCCTTAATGGGCACTTCTATTTCTACTACTTCTATCACGTGATTTTCCCATATATAAATGCCAACAATGGCCACTAGCAATATCCATAGGAAACTAGGCAATTTCCTCTGGCGCCTCCTTCGCATGCTACTCACCCCAGTTATAGCATTTGTTTAATTATAGCATGGTCCTTTAGGCATAATTTTCGGTCTTAAGAAGGAGTTTGGGAAATATTAGTATGATAATTAAGCAAAGTATATAAGGAGGAGATGCCATGGGTCGTTTTTCTCGCGTCTCTATTGCAGTACTACTTACTTGTATGTTGGTGTTGACTGCTATGCCCCAGACGGGGGCCCTAGCAACTGCCGACCCCACTTGGGAAATTCCCTATAACTATTCACCTTCTGCTTCCCACAACCCGATTATCTACCTCAGTATTTGGGTATTAGCCGCAGTGATCTTTCTAACACCACCAAGGATGCCCATCCAGCTCGTAGCCGCTAGGTAGCTGGGCCAATAGTTAGAGGCGTTGCGGAGCTACTGTTAACTCGTAAGGTCTGGTTAGGTATAGATAGCTGTATCAGGGTATTCTCTTTACGGCCAATTATCGTTTGCGTCGCTCCATCCCAGTTAACGGTGGCGCCTAGAGCTTGCAGTAAGGGCCGCACTGGCACCAGCACCTGATTGGCGGCAATATAGGGAGCTGGCTCTAAAATTAGACTCGTGGGGAAGGGGGGAGCACCTTCTGCCCGCTAGAGCCCTTGGCTGAAGCTTTAGGTGCAACGGTCATCAAACGGGCCGATGGGATTGTCAGCCTTATTAGCCATGAGCAGGCCCAAAAAGAAACGGGCATTTTTCAAGTCATTTTCGTGGCTCCAGATAACCTCATTTTTCAGAATGACACCAACCGGCCCTACGATCTGAGCGAATGGGCCCTAACCTATTATGACCCGTATGCCGAAAGTGGGCCCTTGCAGGAATTCCGCTTCCCCGTCGGTTTCATCTTGCAGCCGGGAGAGCAGGTGCAGGTAGCTGCCAAGTTGGATGTGGAGCCGGACAACGAGAATATCTTTGCCTGGCAATATGATCCCGCCAGAGGTCCGGGGCAGTTACAAATTAGGGTTATGTCTCTGCAGCCGGGCAGCGAATCCATTTCGATTGCCTCCCTAGAGAATGATTTCTACGTGGGCAATTGGCGGCTGGTCAGCGCAGCCGGCAAACCGGCCTTTGACTTACCGAGCGTCTGGATACCTAAGGGCAGTTCTATAGGCATTAACGGCAGGCCGGGCGAACCCACATCGCCCTTTGAGTTACGTTGGCCTAATCTGCCGGCTATAGAACAAGCCTATGCCGAGGAAAAGGCCCGGCAGGTGGAAAGCGACCGCCGGTTCTTTGAGGTCGTACGCCAAGACTATTTGTTTGTTTTAGAAGCACTTAGCCTGAATGAAGACGATTATCTTATCTATCCCACTATGCGCACCTATGAGCAGTTTAACACCGGTGACATTGAGCCCTTTAACGGCAACTCCGCTGCCAGCCGCTCACTGATGTATTGCGAATGGCGCCTGACCCGGCAGCTGCCCGAACCGGGCGATAAGTTGCCCGCCTATATCATTAACAGTAATGGGCAGGTGGCCTATCTGGCCCCAATTAGACAAGCTGGCAGTTTTGTAGCGCATCATTTGGGGCTATTGATCGATGAGGGGTATTATATCTGGTTAGACCAACCGGTGCAGGCCGAGTAATTGCAACGGGCTATCGCAAGCTTGGCGATAGCCCCTTGTATGTGTAGTAGAGCGCTCTGCGTGTGGCCAAGCCCCTGTAACTAAGGTCGAGGGGGCTTAATATTCCAAGGTAATTGCCACTCCCCCATAAGAGCATAATGAACTGGACCAATTCGGTTCTCTAGGGCAACCGGTTGGGTTACAATGAACTGGGGAGGGATGCGGTTGTGTTTCGCATTATGATTGTGGAAGACGACGAGCAACTGGCGTCGATAATAACGGGAGAACTGGAACGTTACGGCTATGAGGCCCAACGGGTCACCGATTTCGCCCAAGTGAAGCTGGAATTTCTGCGCCTACAACCCCACCTGGTAATAATGGATATTAACCTACCCCTTTATGATGGCTTCTATTGGTGTCGCCAACTGCGCACCGTTTCTACCGTTCCCATCATCTTCCTTTCGGCGCGTACCGGTGATATGGATCAAGTGCTGGCTATTGAAAATGGCGGTGATGACTATATAACCAAACCCTTTAGTCTAGAAGTGCTACGGGCTAAAATCCGCGGCGCCTTGCGGCGCACCTATGGCGAGTATGCATTGCCCAGCGATCGTCAGCCCACCTTGTGGGAAGTGAATGGGCTAATCTTCGATGAAGAGCGCAACACGGTCAGTTGGGGCGATCGCCAGACCGAGCTTAGCTTAACCGAGTTTAGGTTGCTCAAATGTTTGGCTCGCAAAGCTGGCTGTATTGTTACCCGCGAAGAGTTGCTTACCGCCCTTTGGGACGACATCAACTTCGTGGATGACAACACCCTCACCGTCAACGTGGCGCGGGTAAGGCGCCGCTTGCAGGATATCGGTCTGACTGGCGTCATCGAAACCAAGCGGGGGCAAGGTTACGCTTTAATGTTGGGAGAAACTGGGGAGGGGTAAGGGCGCTTATTGGCGCGATCGCGCCCTACTTATTCTAGCTGCCCTAGTGGCCCTGGGCTTGGTTGCCGGGGTATTGACTCTTGACAACCTGCAAAGAGGATTACGGCTTACCCGGGGGACAGTCTTCTATGCTCTGGGCGTAGCTTTATTGGTTTTCCTATTGGCTCTCGTACTCGACTGGGTCCGCCAAAAGCCCTGGCGGGAGGAGGTGGCGGCTCTGTTGACCAAGCCGGATGCTGAACTACCTCTAGTGCCCCAGCAGGCGGTCACTTGGGAACAGCAAGCTCTACAGGCGTTGATGGACGAACAGTATCGCCTTTGTCAGGCTAGACTGACTGATTATCAGCGCCAACAGGAACTGCAGAACACCTTTCAGAGTCGCTGGGCCCACCAGATGAAAACCCCCTTGGCTGTTTTAGACCTACTCTTGCAGCAGTATCAAGCGGGTGAGCTGGGTTGCGACGAGTTAATGAGTAATCTGCACGAGGTGCGCGATAAGCTAGCCGCCGGCCTGGAATTGTTGCTACACAATATCCGCCTGAGCCAATTTGAGCTGGACTTTGTGGTGCAACAGGTAGATCTACTTCATCTGCTGCGAGAAACAATCAATTCCGAGAAGGCCGCTTTCATTCGTTATGGCCTATTTCCTAAAATATCGGGGGCAGGAAACCCGGTGATCATTGAAACCGACCCGAAATGGTTGCAGTTCGTACTGCGGCAGATCATCAGCAATGCGCTCAAATACTCCCGCCGGGAGGGATCGGAAACCACGGTGGAATTCATCTTTGAGCGTACTCCCACCCGGATCAGCTTAGCCTGCCGTGATTACGGTATCGGCATACCGTCCGAAGACTTGGATCGGGTTTGGCAACCCTTCTTCACCGGCATCAATGGCCGTCGCTACCCGGAAGCTACCGGTATGGGCCTTTATTTAGCCAAGAAGGTCTGTGACCACCTTGGCCATGAGTTGTCAATCGATTCGGAGG
>JAAYGE010000250.1 GCA_012727835.1 Bacillota bacterium | reverse complement strand
TGCCCATGTTGCTGGGCACCGAGGAGGTTGCCCGCGCCGCGGATCTCCAAATCGCGCATGGCAATTTTGAAACCGGAGCCCAGCTCGGTAAACTCATTGATGGCCTGCAAGCGTTTCTCCGCCACTTCGGAGAGGGCTTTTTCCGGTTTATAAGTAAAATAGGCAAAAGCAACCCGATTGGAGCGGCCCACCCGCCCTCGCAACTGATAGAGCTGGGCCAAGCCAAACTTGTCTGCGTCTTCTACTATCATGGTATTAACATTGGGGATATCTAGACCTGATTCGATAATGGTCGTACAAACTAATACGTCATACTCGCCCTCAATGAAGTCCAACATGAGGCGCTCCAAACGCTCTTCACTCATGCGGCCATGGGCATAAGCTATACGGGCTTCTGGCACCAACTTTTGCAACCGCTCGGCGGCGCGACGAATACTGCGCACCCGGTTATGGACGTAATAGACTTGTCCCTGCCGGGCCAGTTCACGCCGGATGGCGGTGCGAACCAACTCATCATTATGTTCAACCACATAGGTTTGTACCGGGAAACGATCTTCCGGCGGCGTTTCGATGACACTCATATCACGCATGCCCACCATAGCCATATGCAGCGTACGCGGAATAGGCGTGGCCGAGAGGGTGAGGGTGTCCACATTTTCCTTTAATAGCTTTAAGCGTTCCTTATGGCCACCCCGAAACGCTGTTCCTCATCGATGATCAGTAAGCCGAGATCGAAGAATTTTACGTCCTTTTGTAGCAAGCGATGGGTGCCGACCACCACATCCAGCAATCCTTGGGACAGGCGCCGCACCGTTTCTTTATTTTCCGCCGGTGTGCGGAAACGGGATAGGATCCCTACTTCCAAAGGAAAGTCGGCGAACCGCTCCCGGAAGGTGGTGTAATGCTGTTCGGCCAGGATGGTAGTGGGTACTAGAACAGCCACCTGCTTGCCGGAGCTAGCTACTTTAAAAGCAGCCCGCACCGCCACTTCTGTCTTACCATAGCCCACATCACCACAGAGAAGACGATCCATGGGACGCGGCGACTCCAAATCTCGCTTAATTTCTTCAATGGCTCGCTATTGATCGGTCGTTTCCTGATATGGGAAACGGGCCTCCATCTGGGCCTGCCATTCATTATCTGGGGGATAACTATATCCCTCCGTGTTCTGCCGTACCGCGTAAAGGCTCAACAGCTCTTTAGCCATTTGCTGCACCGATTGTTTGACGCGAGCCTTTACATTCTGCCAATCGCCCCCGCCCAGACTATAAATCTTAGGGGCTTTGCCTTCCGCCCCCACGTATTTCTGCAAAAGTTCAATTTGGTCGGTAGGCACATAGAGCCGGTCGGCGCCCGCATACTTAATCTGCAAGTAGTCTCGCTGTACACCATCAATTTCTAAGGTGGTTATCCCCAAATATTGGCCAATTCCGTGCTGCACGTGCACCACATAATCGCCCACCGCCAGATCCCGGTAGTCGGCGAGGCGGGCTCCTTCCGCCTTGCTCAACCGGGCCGGCTTACTGGTCCGCAATCGCTTGAGAATATTACTGGCGGCAAAAATACACAGGCGGGCATCGGGTAGCTCGAAACCGGTGACTAAATCACCAGCGGCTAAATGAACTTTTCCTGCCGTTACCCTTTCAGTATCGGTCAAAGATACCAATTCGGTGGCAATAGCCTCACTCTGCAAGTAGGCTCGTACCCGCTGTTGTTGCTCCTCATTGCCGCCCATAATCACTAGATGGTAATCATTGACTAAAAGCCTATCTATTTCCTGCTGCAAAAAGTCCGATTGGCCGTGGAAATTAGGCACCGATTTAGTTTGTAGTGCTAAATGGCGGTCAATCGCCCAGGGAGCCGGTCGGCGGGGGAAGAGGGCCAAAAACAAATTCCCGCCCGCGGGCAGGCGGCGCAACATTTCCTCCGGTTCAAAGGCCACATCTTTCTGTCCGGGCAACAAGCGCCCATTGATCAACAGGTCGGTAAAGCCGTCCAAGAAAAATTTATAATCCTGCTCCGCCTGTTCCCAAACCTTGGTGGGCTCATCAATGACCACCTGCGCATCCGGTGGCAAATAATCCAATAGACTCCAAGGCTGGTCCACAAAGAAGGGTAAATAACGCTCCTTACCCGGGAAGAATGCTCCCTCTTGCAGCTTTTCTAAATCGGCCCCCACATGCTCCGTCAACTGACTAGCCAAAGTCGGGTTGGCTTTTATAGCCTTATCCAGGGCCGCCCGTAGACGCTCTAGCCCGGCCCCGTTGGCCGCTGACGGCCAAATACTTTCCTGTGCCGGTAAAATCAGCACGCTCGACACGTTCTCCAGCGAACGCTGACTAGTTAGATCGAATTCCTTAATGAGGTCGATCTCATCACCAAAGAACTCTATACGCACAGGCCCATCGTGGCCCGGTCCATAAATATCTACAATTCCACCCCGCCGACTAAATTGGCCGGGGTGCTCCACCAAATGCACCCGCTCATAGCCGCCTTGCACTAAGAGGCGGGTCAGCTCTTCCAAAGAAAACTGTTGACCGTAACTAAGTTTCAGTCCCTGGGAGCTAAAGACAGAAGGGGCGGGCAACTGATATAACAACGCTTCCACCGATGTTACCACCAGACAGCGTTGCCCACTGCTTAAGGCAAAAAGGGTTTTTTGTCGCTCGGCAATGAGCTCAGGGCTAGAAGCAGCTATACCATAAAGGGGGTTTTCCCGGACGGGAAAGAGCAGTACCTCTTCCTCCGGCAACAGGGTCTGCAGATCGCTCCAGGCCTTTTCTGCCAAACTCCAGCTAGGCGCGATATAGAGCAAACTGGAATTCTGCTGGCCATATAGGGCGGCCGCTAAGAAACTCTTTACCGAACCGCTGACCCCCGACACCAGCAAATTATTATCTTTAGCTGCTAGCGTCTGTCCAATTTCCTTCCAGCCGGCGCTATTTTCTAGCAGAGCCAATACCCTCTTCACCTAATTCCCCCCTATCCTCATCAGCCATTAAAACGGGATGCGGCCGCTTCCGGGCCTTGCTCTACCCACAGAGCTATAGCATCACAGGCTCGGGCTACCACCTCTTCTAACACGGGCTGCTCATTCTTAGTAAAGGGCTGCAGCACATAATCGACTACTGCAATCCCCTCGGGGCGCCCGATGCCCACCCGCAAACGGTTGATTTCCTGACTCCCTAGGGCATTGATGATGGATTCCATGCCTTTATGGCCGCCGGCACTGCCAGCGACCCGCAACCGTATTTTGCCCAAGGGCAAATCTAAATCATCATAGATAATCAGGATATGGTCTAGAGGGAGGGAGCGCCGACGCAAAGCATAACTTACCGCCGCACCACTGCGATTCATAAAAGTGGTGGGCTGCATCAACATTACCGGCTGCCCGGCAATTTCTCCTTGGCCATAGATGGCAGGTCCTAAACTGCCATTTACTCTAATCTTATGTAGCTTAGCCAACTGGCTGATCACTCGGAAACCCACATTGTGTCGAGTATCCTTATAGCGGAGGCCCGGATTACCTAACCCGACTATTAATTTCAACTGGCATACCTCCCCTGCCATTTAAAAAATGGAAAAGAAGAGTACAGCAAGACTTGCTGCACTCTTTGCCTCAGGGATTTCTTCCAACTATGCTTGCGGTTCTTCAGCGGTCTCGCCCGCGGCCTCGGCCTCCTCGTCGCCCTCTTCATCCACCGGCTCCTGGGTGCTGGCGACGACGCTGACCACCATTTCCTCCGGGCTGCTGATTAACTCTACACCGGCCGGTATCTCCAGATCGGCCACGGTGATGGTCTGTCCAACCTCCAAGCCGCTAATGTCCACGTCAAAGCCTGCTGGCACATGGGCGGGCTTGGCCTTAAGTTCGATCTCTAACAAGCCGTACTGCAAGGGGGCCTGATTCTCGCCCACAAAACGCACTGGAACGGTGGTTCTAACCTCCTCATCGCGAGCAACCACCTGGAAATCGATATGAAGCAAGTCGCGTTTGATTTTACTGTATTGTATTTCCCGTGGCAAGACCAAATGCGTACTGCCATCATCCAGCTGTAGAGTAAAGAAAGCACTATCGGCGTCTTTAGTGAGGGCGGCGCTCAGCTCTCGCTGGGAGAGTTGGATCGGTAAATTAAGCCCTTCTGCACCACCATAAACCACACCGGGAACTAGGCCCTGTTGGCGAAGGCGCTGGACGGCACCTTTCCCTTTAGCCTCACGGATGGACGCTTGAATTGTTAACATAGACATATATTACACTCCTCCTCATTAATCAAACAAGGTACTGACCGAAAGGTCGCGATGGATATTACTAATAGCTTGTCCAAACAACGGAGCTACCGACAATTGTTTAATCAATGGAATACGCTTCTCGTCCTTTAGGGGAATGGTGTTGGTAATGACCACTTCTTTTATCGGTGAAGCAGCTAATCGCTCCAACGCCGGCGGGGACAGCACCCCATGGGTGCAACAAGCATACACCTCAAGGGCCCCCTTGTCCATTAATGCCTGCGCCGCCTGGGTGATGGTACCAGCCGTATCGATAATATCATCCACCAGAATGACCCGCTTATTAGCCACCTTCCCTATTATATGCATTACTTGGGACACGTTGGGCTCAGGGCGATACTTATCGACAATAGCTATCGGCACACCCAGCCGATCGGCCAAGCTGCGAGCCCGGGTAACGCCCCCCAAATCGGGCGAAACCACAATCATATCTTCCAGCCCCAGGCTGGAAAAATATTCGGCAATAATGGGCATGGCAAGCAGATGATCGACGGGGATATCAAAGAACCCTTGAATCTGTCCTGCATGCAAATCCATAGTTACTACCCGATCCACACCGGCTACGGTAAGCAAGTTGGCCACCAACTTGGCCGTGATCGGGTCTCGGGAACGAGCTTTTCGATCTTGCCGCGCATAACCATAGTAGGGTATAACGGCCGTAATGCGGTCGGCCGATGCCCGCCGCAGGGCATCGATAGTGACCAGGAGCTCCATCAAGTTTTCATTAACAGGAGCACAGGTAGACTGAATAACGAACACATCAGAACCGCGCACGCTTTCATTAATACGGATTTGGATCTCCCCATCACGAAAGCGACCTACCTCGCAATCGCCCAAGGGTAAATCTAAGTATGCAGCTATCTCCTCCGATAAAACTCGATTAGCGTTGCAAGCAAATAATTTAAGTGGCCGTGAGATAGACATGGTTGCCAACCCCCTATGATTCTTTTTGCCGCCTTCTAGCTACCCAGCCTTCTTTATTCTCCTGCCGGGAGCGGGCGATTGCTAACGCATCAACTGGAACATCCTTCGTAATGGTCGAGCCGGCTGCCACGTAGGCTTCTTGCCCGATATGCACCGGAGCAACCAAATTGCTGTTGCAGCCGATAAAGGCCCCATCCTCCACCACCGTGCGGTGCTTCTGGCGCCCATCATAGTTAACGAAAATAGTCCCAGCACCGATATTCACACCGGCACCCACCGTCGCATCCCCCACATAGCTCAAATGGGGAACCTTAGTACCGGCGCCAATTTGGCTATTCTTTAGTTCCACAAAGTCACCGATTTTTACGCCGGTAGCCAACTCGGTCTGAGGACGTAAGTAGGCATAGGGTCCAATTATACAATCATCGCCAATGGTGCTTTGGCGCGCCACCGAGTGCTCGATACTCACTCCATTTCCTAACTGGCAATCGACCAAATGGGTATTGGGACCAATAATACAGTTGCGGCCGATGGTAGTTTGGCCTTCAATAATAACCCCCGGATAAATAATGGTATCTTGTCCGATGCTCACACCCGCATCCACTAGGCAAGTCTCCGGTTGTAAAAAGGTAACGCCCTCCAGCATCAACCGCTGACGAATTCTTTGCCGCAATATAGCTTCTGCTTGGGCCAAGCGCACCCGGTCATTGATGCCTAATGCCTCCTGGCTATCCTCCAACCGACAGCTGGCTACGCGACCGCCGGCCTGGTAAATAGCCGCAATTACATCGGTCAAATAATACTCACCTTGTGCATTGTCATTGGTCAGCTCTCCTAGAGCTGCAAACAACCGGTTGGCTCGGAAGCAATAAAAGCCCGTGTTAATTTCATTGATGGCCAATTGTTCCCTTGTAGCATCCTTCGCCTCCACTAAGCCACAAACCTGGCCCTGCGCATCCCGCACGACCCGGCCGTAGTCCCCCGGGTCGGCAAGAACTGTGGTAAGCAAAGTAGCATCAGCCTCTGTCTCTTTATGAATCTGCTGCATCCGCTTTAAAGTGTCTCCGGTAATTAACGGTGTATCACCACAGAGCACAAACACGTGGGGTTCATTCTGGTAGTAGGGGCTAACCTGCAGAGCCGCATGGCCGGTACCCAGTTGTTCTTTCTGTAGCACATAGGTATAACCATCACCCAGTTGTTCCTTAACCTGCTCCGCATCGTTGCCGATGACCACGTAGAACTGGAATATGCCTATGCTGCGGCAAGCATCAATAACATGTTCCACCATGGGCTTACCGCACAACTTATGCAACACCTTATTAGTGTCCGATCGCATGCGTTTACCAGCACCGGCGGCCAATATAATAGCGCTCGTTTGCAAACGCTCATCTCCTTCCCCGGTTTACTCCATCGCTTCTACCGTTACTATTATATACTAATGTGCATGGGGCGCAAAAAACAAAGAAAAAGAGCCCGAACTGGGCTCTAAGATACATTGGCAATTTCCCGCTCGTATGCCGCCAACACCGCTTCCTGTAGTTTTTGGCGGGTTTGTGAGTTGATTGGATGGGCGATATCCCGGAACTCTCCTTCTGGCGTTTTGCGACTAGGCATAGCCACGAATAGACCGTTATTTCCATCAACTACTCGCACGTCATGAATAACGAATTCATCGTCGAGCGTAATGGAGACTATCGCCTTCATGCGCCCTTCTGTGTTAATTTTCCGAATGCGCACATCAGTTATTATCACATATTTCACCCCTTTG
>JAAYGE010000249.1 GCA_012727835.1 Bacillota bacterium | reverse complement strand
GTGTTGGGATTGACTCCCAATAGGGCAGAGAGGCCTCGCCGGGAGGGCATTTCGTCTCCATTCTCAGCACTTCCGGCGACGATGCTCTGCTTAACGTGTCGCATGATTTGCAGATAGATGGGGCTGCCATCCTGCAAATCGAATTGTTCAAAGGAAATCAAATGGCACCCCTCCTAATCCCAAGATCAACTGTATTACAGATATAATACGGTTTGTAACTGTATTATATGTGTAATACGGTTGGTAGTCAATACCATAAAACGTTTCCTTTTGGAGTGGGGTGTAGTAATGGGTAAAACCTGTAAGCTATGACCCCCGGAAAAACACAAGGCGGCACCTCACCATGCAGGAGCCGCCGGGCTTTGATTGAATATCAGTGTGAACGATATGAATGGTTTTAGCCCTACGTCTGCGCTAACTATCAGAGGAAACATAATTGATAGGTATGATCACTAATGATCATACCAACCATGCCTCCAGGCGTGTTTGTGAGAAGCTGGGTGCCCGTTTGCTGCGAGTGGCGCCCTTGCCGGAATGGCATGAGTTGTATCAGAATGGGCAGCGGTTTGTGAACATATTTGAGTGGGATATCGAAGCTTAAGTTGGGGGTTGTCACAAAAGCCTGAGGTGCCTTAGGATGTTTGCGGGCGTAGCCATATTAGGGCGCTGTGTGTATGGCTAAAGGCCCACAGCTGCGGGCCCGGGTGATTAGGTTCCTAAGGCACTAGCCTCGAACAACTAGAATATACCCGGAATCCAAACGGCCAACCTACGCCCCAAGGCAAAGGAAGCCACGTTGGCAACCAAGGCATAAAGCCCGGGCTTCCAAGCGGGAATATGGGTAGTACTCTTCTTCCTCATATAAAGCGTATAGATAATAGCTTCCACGATAACTACTACAATCTCCAGTAGAACATAGAAGAATATAAATACCAGTGCCCCCGAGTAGTAATTGATAATGTTCAGTGCCAGATTAAGTGCAACCTGGGTGAGAACGTTAACTTGCAAAATAAAGCGGAATACCCTTCTTTCCCGAAAGCCAAAGAGCAGGGCAATAGCCAGCTCGGCAATAATCGTGAGGGCAATACGTATAAGCAGAGATAGGACCTCAGTGGTATAGTCATAGCTTTTGCTTACGGATATGTCTGTATCAGAAATCTCGGCGCTGAAATAGCTATCAAAGGCATAGCGCTCATAAACCTGATCGCTAACGATGAAATGGTCCGTGTCTGGAAAATACAGCAGTATCTTAAATTCCTTTGGCGGGTAGTAGGTCCATCTAAATTGGTGAGATTCGGTGCAATCCTGGAAGAACTGTAGAAAATAGTAGCCGTCGGTATCCTGGTACTCCACAAACTTTAGGAAGACCTCATAGTCGTCGTCACCCTCGTGGTAACGGGCATAGGATTCATCGTCGATGAGTGCGTTATGTGGGCCGGTCGATTTTACACTAGAAAGCAGCGTGACGTAGTATGTCTTTCCTTCCAGCCCCTCAAAATTGATCACTATGGATGGTTTCGGTCCCATGTCAGCCCTGGCTTGCGAAGGCAACACAACTATTATGGCTAGAATGGTCAACAACATGAAACCTACCCTAATCGGCTTAGCCATTGCGGCTCCCTCCCTTATCTGCCCTGTAAGACACAGTTCACCACCAGAAAGCCTTTCCCTGCCTGGATGGGTTTGTTATGCTGCTACTGGGGCTCAATGATAAACTAACATGGTTAGAGGGTGTAAAGGATGGGTGATTATATCCCCGTGTATCTGCTAGCTATTAGCACTTGGGCCGCTGGACTGGTTATGTACGACAAAGGTGCCTCCCGGCGGGGTGGATGGCGAATTAGAGAACGCACGTTGTTACTGGTAGCGGTGCTGGGCGGCTCCCTGGCTATGCTTATAACTATGCGTCTCGTTCATCACAAGACCCGGCATGCCAAGTTCATGTTGGGTATTCCCATTATAATTATTCTGCAGCTGGTTCTTGCCGGGCTCTATCTATGGTGGCCATTGGGAAAATGAGCGGCCTTGCCCATTAACCCGGCGGCGTAAGCAGGATATAATTAGAGTAATGTTGTTAATATGGAATCGGGAGGGTTGTTTGATGAAGGCGTTACTGGTTATTGATATGCTGAATGACTTTGTGGACAAAGAAGGGGTTTTATGTGTGGGCCCCGCTGGGGAAGAACTGATTCCGTTTATCAACCAGAAGATACAAGAATTTCGGCAGGAAGGCGGTCCCGTCATCTTCATCTGCGATTCCCACGAAGAGGATGACAGTGAGTTTGCTATGTTTCAGCCCCATTGTATAGCTGGAACTTGGGGGAGTGATATCGCGGAAGGGATTGACTTTAAACCGGAGGACAAGGTGGTTAGAAAACGTCGCTACTCGGCCTTCTTTGGCACCGACCTAGACATTACTCTCCGCGAGCGGGGGGTTAATGAGCTATACCTGGTGGGAGTCCTGTCTCTT
>JAAYGE010000248.1 GCA_012727835.1 Bacillota bacterium | reverse complement strand
GTCGAAATGGGGGTCCAAGTAGCTATCGTCGTTGGTGGGGGCAACATATGGCGAGGAGTTGCTGGCAGTGCTAGCGGCATTGATCGCACCACCGCCGATTATATGGGGATGCTGGCTACGGTACTGAATGCTTTAGCTCTGCAAGATGCCTTGGAGAAGTTAGGTGTTCCTACTCGCGTGCAGACCGCCATTGAAATGCGGGAAGTGGCCGAACCCTATATTCGGCGCCGGGCAACGACTCATTTAGAACGGGGACGTGTGGTAATTTTTGCAGCCGGTACGGGGAATCCTTATTTTACTACCGATACGACTGCTGCTCTCAGGGCGGCCGAAATCGATGCGGATATAATTTTATTAGCTAAAGGAACAGTTAACGGAGTGTATGACTCGGACCCCAAAGAAAATCCCAATGCCAAAATGTTTAAACGGCTAACCTACTTAGAGGTACTACAACGGGGGCTTAAAGTAATGGACGCCACAGCCACGTCTCTCTGCATGGATAACGACATTCCCTTGATCGTCTTTGGTTTGGCTACTCATGGCAATATTCGCCGTGCCTTACTGGGCGAGGATATCGGAACATATGTTGGAGGTGAAAACTAACTATGATGCAAGAATTGTTGCGAGATGCAGGCCAGAAAATGGAGAAGAGCATAGCCATCCTGCAGAAAGATTTGGCTACTCTGCGGGCAGGTAGGGCGACGCCTGCTCTGCTAGATAAGGTGTTGGTGGATTATTACGGCGTACCTACCCCTGTAGCTCAGATGGCATCGATTACGGTGCCTGAGGCCCGCACTCTCGTTATTCAGCCTTGGGATAAGGGAACCGTGAAAGAGATTGAAAAGGCCATACTTAAATCCGATTTAGGTTTAACTCCTATTTCTGACGGCACAGTTATCCGTCTGCCCATCCCGCAAATGACTGAGGAGCGCCGCCGTGAGCTAGTTAAAACAGTACGTAAAAAAGGTGAAGATTGTAAGGTGGCTATTCGCAATGCGCGACGGGAAACCAACGATATGCTTAAGGATTTGGAAAAGAATGGGGAAATTTCGGAGGACGACCTTAAGCGCGGGCAGGATGAGGTACAAAAGCTAACTGACAAGCATGTAAAGCGGGTCGATGAAATTATTGAAGCTAAAGAAAAGGAAATTATGGAAGTCTAGATGGACTACAATTTTCTACTAGGACTCACTTTACAAGAAGCTCTTGCTTATTCGCAGTCGCAGGGCCTGGAGATACAGGTGGAGGTTACGGGTGATGAGGGGGATGAACCGGAGCAGGCACGGGTTGTACGAGTTGTGCCGATGGGAGAAAAGTATCTACTTACGGTTGGGTATCCTCCCTTATTGCGGTTACAATCTTGATGTAGGGAGCCCCCTGCTTTTCAGGGGGCCATTTGTTATGGAAGGTGATTGGAGAGATGGGCTCAAGGGCTGCAGCCAAGTTACCAGAACATATAGCAATAGTTATGGATGGTAATGGCCGTTGGGCAAAGGCCCGCGGTTTGCCGCGACAACTGGGACACCGTAAGGGTGCTGAAAACATGCGTCCCATCATTGAAGCTTGTTTAGACCTGGGTATTCCCTATTTGACCTTGTTCGCCTTTTCGACAGAAAATTGGAAAAGGCCAGCCTCTGAGGTGAACTATCTGATGAGCTTGCCTCGACAATTTTATGATCGGGAAAGACATCTGCTGCATGAGCATCAAGTGCGAGTAATTATTATTGGTGATGTGGACGGTTTACCTGCCTCCACCCGAGAAGTAGTTTTGCGGATGCAGGCTGAGACAAAAGATTACCGGGCATTAACCCTCTGCTTAGCCTTCAATTATGGAGGTAGGGCCGAATTGGTACGAGCAGCAGAAATTCTAGCGAGAAAATGGCAAGCAGGAGAATTGAATGAAATAACGGAAGCCGATGTGGCCGATGTTCTTTACACAAGGGAATTCCCGGACCCGGATTTAGTAATTCGTTGTGGTAATGAGATGCGTATCAGCAACTTTTTGCTGTGGCAATCGGCCTACGCCGAATTATATTTCTCACAGAAATTGTGGCCCGACTTTAATAGACAGGATTTAGAGCAAGCCATTCACGACTTTGCCCAGCGGGGGCGTCGGTTTGGTGGATTAACAATGTCTAATGGATCGCGAGAGGAAGAGCGATGATGTTATGGCAAAGGATAGGTAGTGCTTTAATTGCGGCACCGCTAGTGTTATGGGCCGTCTACGCGGGTGGTTGGCCCTATATAGTTCTACTGACCGCTATGTCTTTTATTGCTTGGCACGAGCTGCAAGCGATGTTACCCGCATCGGATCGCTTAGTCCGTCGCCTAGGTTATATATTATTAATAATGCTTATCTATATCGGTTGGCGCTGGCCCCAGGGGGTGTTGCTAGCCTCGACCATGTCTATATTGGTTTTGTTGGCCACTTTGCTCTGGCGCTACGAAAGAGAACGCTGGCAAACCGTGACCCACGCGATAACCTCTTTTTGTTACCTCGGTTTCCCTATACTACATTTGATAAAGCTGGGTAACTTGCCTTCCGGTTGGCGCTGGATAGTCTTGTTGCTGGCTACTGTCTGGTCCTATGACTCCTTCGCCTTTTTTACCGGCTGTTCCTTGGGGAAGCGAAGGCCCTGGCCCCATATTTCCCCCAATAAGTCAATTGAAGGGGTGATGGGAGGACTATTGGGCAGTATGCTGATAGCTACAGTAGCTTTTCGCCTACTTTTTCCCCATCTGGAATTGGAGCAGCTGCTGGTATATGGTCTTCCTTTTGGTTTGGGTGTAGGTATATTTGCCCAGGCAGGGGACCTCTTTGAATCGGCTCTTAAGCGCTCCTTTGCAATAAAGGATTCGGGGCGATTTCTACCAGGCCACGGTGGTCTATTAGATCGGGTCGATTCAGTCCTTTTTGCTACCCCCTTTGTCTACTATTTTCTTGAAATGTTTATGCTGTAATTGGAGGAGGCTATGGCGTGAGCAAACGTGTAGCAGTGCTGGGTAGCACCGGTTCGGTGGGCAGGCAAGCCCTAGAGGTGGTAGAACATCTGGGCCTGTCCGTAGTTGGACTGGTGGCGGGCAAGAATAGGGATTTATTGGCCGAACAGATAGGAAAATACCGACCCCAATGGGCCGTCTTGGCGGAAGGTGACCCCTTGCCTGCAACTACGTCCACCCGGTTGGCTTATGGTAGGGAAGCGGTCGCCCATTTTGCTCGTTGGCATGGTGCCGATATTGTAATTGCCGCTATATCCGGCATAGCCGGCCTATTGCCAACCTGGAATGCGGTTTTGAGCGGTGCTACTGTGGCCCTGGCTAATAAGGAATCGTTGGTGACCGCTGGGGAATTAATCCAGCAGGCTGCTACTGCCGCCGGTGCGACAATTATCTCTATTGATAGCGAACATTCAGCCATTTGGCAGTGTTTACAAGGGGTGGCTAGCCATCACGTGCAGCGGTTGCTACTGACCGCTTCGGGCGGTCCTTTTCGCGATTGGGATCGTTCTCGCCTTGATCGGGTGACAGTGGCCGAGGCCTTGGCCCATCCCACATGGAAAATGGGCAAGAAAATTACTATTGATTCGGCTACCCTGATGAATAAGGGACTAGAGATAATAGAAGCCCATTGGTTGTTTGGCATCCCCTACGACAACATAGAAGTGGTAATCCATCCGGAGAGCATTGTCCATTCGCTAGTGGAATTAGTTGATGGGTCCTTATTAGCCCACCTTTCAATGCCGGATATGCGACTACCGATACAAGTGGCCCTGACCTATCCGGAACGAGTAGTATCATCGGTAGGGCGCCTTAGCCTAGAGCAAATCGGAAAACTTACCTTCGCTGCTCCACGGCAGGAGGATTTTCCTTGCCTGAAGCTGGCCGTGGAAGCGGGACGGGCTGGGCGTAGCTACCCAATAGTGCTCAATGCGGCCAATGAAGTTGCTGTAGAGGCCTTCTTGGCATCCCGTATAGGTTTTATGGATATTCCTCGGCTGGTAGCGCAGGCTTTAGACCAACATAATGTTATAAATGTGTCCGATATCGATATGGTGTTGATGATCGATCGGGAAGCCCGCGAGAAGACATGGGATTTTATTGGCAAATAGGGCTGGAACGATGCATAGATTTAGAATCATAGGGCCAATCTGCATAGGAGCGGGCAAAGTTGGCAAAACCCACAATAGGTAGGTGATTTGATGACTATTTTGATTGCTATTCTCATTATCGGCGTGTTAATTATTGCCCATGAATTAGGGCACTTTTTGGCGGCCAAAGCCAATGGTATTTTGGTGCTGGAATTCGCCGTCGGCATGGGGCCGGTTCTATTGTCACGCCAAATTGGAGAGACCCGATATACATTGCGGTTGCTACCGATTGGTGGGTTTGCTCGCATGGCAGGAGAAGAACAGGATGAGGAAGAAACTTACGTTCCCGAGCATAGGCGCTATGATAAGAAGCCCCTTTATGCTCGCGCGATGGTCAGTGTTGCTGGGCCTTTTGCCAACTTTTTAGTGGCCATACTGCTCTTTGCTATCGTCTTCATGTTTGTAGGAGTTCCTTCTTCCGCCCCTTTGATAGGATCAGTACAAGAGGGATGGCCGGCAGCTGCCGCCGGATTAATGGCGGGGGACAGGATAATCAGTATTAACGGATCTACTGTAGAAAGTTGGCAAGATGTGCAAACAGAAATTGTGGCCCGCCCCGAACAGGCTCTATCCATTGTGGTGGAGCGAGACGGGCAAGCACTGTCAATAGAAGTAACTCCCCGTACCGATGAAGAAAGTGGTCGCCCCCAAATCGGTATCGGACCGAGCATTGAGCGTTTTGGTTTCCTAGGTTCCATCCATATGGGATGGCAAGAAACCGTTTGGTTTACCAAGCAAATAGTTGCGCTGCTGGTTAGTATGATAACGGGGCAAATCCCGGCGGAGGGTGCAGGGCCTATCGGACTGATTGTCATGGTAGGTGAGGTGGCTGCTACCGGTCTCATTAACCTGCTTACCTTTGCAGCTATTATTAGCATTCAGTTTGGTCTTTTTAACCTCTTACCAATCCCCGCATTAGATGGAAGTCGCCTTATCTTCTTTGCCATAGAAGCTATTCGGGGTAAGCCCATTGAACCGGAAAAGGAAAACTTTGTGCACTTTCTAGGTTTTGTATTACTGATGACTTTCATGGTGTTTATCACTTTCAAGGACCTACAGCGGCTGAATATCTTCTAGAAAAGAGGACGATTATGGTGGCTGAACATCGAACACGTCCGGTAGCCATTGGCAATGTAACCATAGGAAACGGAAATCCGGTGGCTCTACAATCGATGACGAATACGGATACCCGGGACGCAAAGGCTACCTTGCGGCAGATTGAGCAATTGGTGGCAGCCGGTTGCGATCTGGTGCGAGTGTCGGTGCCTAATAGGGAGGCGGTGAGTGCTTTTGGGCAAATCGTCAAAGCGGCACCCTGCCCACTAATTGCCGATGTGCATTTCGACTATCGTTTGGCTATCGGTGCCTTGCATCAAGGTGCTAGTAAGGTGCGCATTAACCCGGGGAACATCGGCAACTGGGAGCGGGTGGAAGCGATTATCGCTGCCGCCAAAGAACGGGATGCGGCCATTCGCGTTGGCGTGAACAGCGGTTCTCTCCCCAAACACATTCTGGCTAAATACGGCAAACCTACCGCCGAAGCCTTGGTCGAAGCCGGCCTCGAATATTTGGACCGTTTCTTGGCAGCCGATTTTAACCGCCTTGTTTTTTCCTTTAAGTCTAGCGATGTACTAACCACCATCAAGGCCTATCGCTTGGCCGCCAGTAAGCTGGAATGGCCGTTACATGTGGGAGTCACGGAAGCGGGGACCAAATGGCGAGGTACTATCCACTCCTGTGTGGGCATTGGCACCCTCTTGGCGGAGGGTATCGGCGATACAATTCGGGTTTCGTTAACCTGTGACCCGGTGGAGGAAGTTAAGGTAGGACTGGAGATTCTTCGTGCCCTAGCTTTGCGGCCCCCCGGGATCAGTGTTACAGCTTGCCCCACTTGCGCCCGCACTCCGGAAGATCTGATCGGATTGGCGGAGCAGTTTGAGCAGATGGTGGCCGGTTTAACTGGACAAGCCCGGGTGGCTATCATGGGCTGCGCCGTCAACGGACCGGGTGAAGCCCGGGAAGCCGATCTAGGTATAGCCTTGGGGCCGGGTAAGGCTCTCCTCTTTATGGGTGGTCAAATTGCTGAAACAGTGCCCATCGAGCGAGCCTTAGACCGCCTATATGAAGAATTAGTCCGTTTCCTTAACAGTAAAAAGGAATAACCTGGGGGGTATTTCAGATGCGTACTATCGCCATTATACCCGCATACAATGAAGAAAAAACCGTTGGTAACAGTGTAACAGCGGCCAAAGGCTCTCGTTATGTTAATGAGGTTTTTGTTGTTAATGATGGATCATGCGACCGGACAAGCCAAATAGCCAGGGATGCGGGGGCCACCGTTATTGAGATGGGCAACAACCGGGGCAAAGGGGCCGCATTGCAGGTGGGGCTCCAGTCTACTGCCAGTGATATTATTGTCTTTCTGGATGCGGATCTAATCGGAATTAAGACTGTTCACGTGGACTCTTTAGTTCTTCCCGTATTGGAAGGTGAAGTAGACATGACCCTGGGTATTTTCGAGGGGGGCCGCCGTACTACCGATCTGGCCCAAAAACTAACCCCTTTTCTTACCGGGCAACGGGCGGTGCGGCGACAGGTATTGCAAGAGCTCCCTAACATGGAAGAAATGGGATTTGGAGTGGAAGTTGCCCTTACTCGTTATGTGAAGACCCATGGTGTGCCTTACAAGGAAGTAATCCTCCATGATGTTTCCCAAGTGATGAAGGAAGAAAAATTCGGCCTGATAAATGGTATTTCCCGGCGCCTAAGGATGTATTGGGATATTGTGCGTACTTTAGCACAATAGTCACTGTTCAGTAGCTGGAAGCTTGCAGCTGGTTGGGTAGTATGGTAGAATGTTGCTGGCAGAGAGTGGGGTTTCCCACTCTCTGCATTTGTCAATTGCTAAATATTGTCTCAAACAAGGGGGCTTTCCTAGTGAAAGGTTCGCATAGTTTGGAAGCAATTACTGCGGCTATTGAGCCAATTGTAAAGGCCGGTGGTTATGAGCTCATTGAAGTGATCTGGGGGTCGTCTTACAACCGGCGTACGCTCACAGTTTTCGTAGATAAGCCGGGTGGAGTCTTGCTCGATGATTGTCAGACCTTATCCCGGCAAATTGGTGCCCTATTGGATGAGAGCGAGCTGGTTGCTGGCAGTTATGTGTTGGAAGTATCATCACCGGGGGCTGAAAGACGACTAAAAGGTGCTAAAGACTTTGAGCGTTTTGCGGGCCGTTATGCGCTGATTATTACGCGGGAGCCCATACCAGAGGTTGGTGGTACTCAGGTATACGGTTATCTGCGCGGTCTGGCCGATGATGCTGCAGTAAAATTGGAGCTGGAGGATGCCGGAGTAATACATATCCCGATGGACCAGATTACGAAGGCACGGTTAGCAATAAAGCTTTAGGAGGACTGTTATGCATGAATGTGGATTTCATTCAAGCAATCCAAGATTTAGCAGAAGAGCGGGGTATCGAGGAAGCTGTACTGTTTGAGGCAATAGAGGCCGCCCTTAGTTCGGCATATAGACGTAATTTTGGCACCGCCCAAAACGTTAGAATAGACATCGACCGCACCACGGGTGAGATTCATGTTTATTCACAGCTGAAGGTTGTGGAAGAGGCGCAAGACCCGTTACTGGAAATTAGCTTAGCTGACGCTAAGAAAATTAATCCTAATTATGAGTTAAATGATATTGTATTGCGAGAGGTAACGCCTAAGGACTTTGGTCGTATTGCGGCGCAAACCGCCAAACAG
>JAAYGE010000247.1 GCA_012727835.1 Bacillota bacterium | reverse complement strand
CCCCGTTAGAGGCCACTTGCACCCGATATCCCTGTTGTTTAAGGGCTTTAGCCAAGGAAATGACATGGGTCTCGGCACCACCGAAATCGAGGGCCATCGACAAAAGTAGCACACTAGGCTGCGACATCCTATCCGCTCCTCTTCGCGAAAAAGGGCAGAGGGCTATCCCCCTGCCCAGTAGTGACTAGGGTTCAATAGTATATTCACCGCGCACCATGACAATAATGTTGGTGGTGGCTTTAATTCCCCGCTGGTCCGACCGAGGGAAGAGCAATAAATGGTTGGCTGGAATGGCCGCGTTATTCGGCAAATCTTTACCTCCCGTCAGGTCGGGTATGCCGCCAGCCGCCGAGCCGATGGCCGTCGCCTTGCCAGAACGTAAAATAAACTCGGTGCCTTCATAGGCGATTAATCGCTTGCCCGCTGCCACGCTAACCACGGTCAACTTGGTATTGGCTGCCGGGGGGTTTTCCGGATCAATGCCCGGCAGGCCAATATCCTCCAGCTGGGTAGCCAATTTGGCGATGGCGTCATCCACATAGCTCTTGCTTACCAAGGGGTCCCGCTCGCTGCCGGGAGCAGCACTAGTAGCATAGCCCCGCCCCATCCAGAGGCCGGTAACTAAGGCGGCGGCAGTTAGCACTAATACCAGGCTTAGGTTAATTTTTCGCATGGTTCTCTCCTCTCCTTACGTATGGCCCCTAGGAAGCCCCGGGCTTTTGCCCCGCAGGTATTCCAGCCACCATAAATTAAGATGAACTATACCAATTATGGGGCGAACGTAGATAGGCGTCAATGAAAATATCCAGGTCGCCATCCATCACCCCTTGCACGTTGCCCACCTCCACATCGGTACGATGGTCTTTCACCATGCTGTAGGGGTGGAAGACGTAGGAGCGAATCTGACTACCCCAGGCGATCTCCTTTACTTCGCCCCGCAAAGCAGCTAATTCTTTCTGTTGCTCTTCCAATTGGCGTTCCAATAGCTTGGCCCGTAACATGCGCATGGCCGTCTCCTTGTTGGCATGTTGGGACCGTTCATTCTGGCACTGCACCACGATACCAGTAGGTATGTGGGTGATACGTACCGCCGAATCGGTCTTATTCACATGCTGGCCACCGGCACCGCCGGCCCGATAGGTATCGATCCGTAAATCCTCGGGTGAAATTTCTACGTCCTCATCGTTGTCGATTTCGGGCATCACATCCACGGACGCAAAACTGGTATGGCGTCGCCCGGCGGTATCAAAGGGGGAAATACGCACCAGCCGATGCACGCCCTTTTCCGCCCGCAGATAACCGTAGGCTAAAGGACCGCTGATCAACAGGGTAGCATTCTTGATGCCGGCTTCATCGGCACCCACATAGTCAAGGATTTGCACTCGGTAGCCGCGATCCTCCGCCCAGCGGGTATACATGCGCAGCAGCATGGCGGCCCAGTCTTGCGATTCGGTCCCGCCAGCCCCCGAGTGGATAGTGACGATGGCATTGTTATGGTCATAGGGGCCAGCCAGCAATATCTGCAGCTGCAACTCGTTGATAGCCTTAACCAAGAGTCGATACTGTTCTTCCATCTCGGGCAGCAGGTCGGTCTCGTTCTCGCTTTGGGCCATGGTCAGCAAATCGAGCGCATCGTTGACCTGCTGTTCTAAAGCACCTACCTGGGTAATCTGCTCCCGCAGGGTTTTGGCCTCCGCCAATACCCGCTGGGCTGCCCTTTGATCGGACCAAAAGTCGGGTTCCTGCTGTAGCTTCTCCAGTTCTGCTAAACGGGCTTGCTTGCTAGGCAGGTCAAAGAGAGTCCCTAATCTCTATAATGATTTGCTTTTGTTCTTCCAGGTTTTTGCGCAAAAGGTTTGCATCGATCAGCACAATAAAAACCTCCTTCGGCACGGGCGCTGTGTACGTCAGCGCCTCTACAAGGTGCAAACCCAATTCGGGTGATACCCGTCGGGGGCCGCCCCGTTGGTCGGCCCCTCGTGGCTCCCACCCTCTATAAAAGGCCCCGCTTGTCCAATTCGGCAACAACCACTTCCAACAGTTCCTCGTTGGGCAGCTCCTGGGGGAAAACGATGCTCCAGGGGCTGGCGGCGAGGGCTTGGGTGCGAGTCAATATATGGGCCTCAAATTTTTCCGCTTGCTGTACCAACTCGGCCTGTTGTGGTTTTAAGCCGGGAATGGGGCTCAGGTGCTGCTTTCCCACCTTGGGTTTGAACTTGGCTATTTTCAACCCGTAGTTCAGGCTCAAACTGCGAGCCACCTGGTGGGGGAAGCTGGTGTCGCGAATAAAGCGGGCCCCATCCGTTAACGGCGTATAGACTCTATTCTGTTCATCCATTAGGCATTCCGCCCACAGCAGCGTTTGTATTTCTTGCCACTACCGCAAGGGCAGGGATCGTTGCGCCCCACTTTAGTGCCGTCCTGTCGGGCGGGCGTACTAGATGCCTGGGGTGCCCTAGCCGGCGACGAGCGCGCCACAGCCCGCGCCTGCGGCGGTTGGCTGACCTGCACCCGATAGAGCAAGCGGACCACATCATGTTTAATTTCGTTGATCATCTGCTCGAACATATCATAGCTTTCCAGCTGGTATTCCACCAAGGGGTCCTTCTGGCCATAGGCCCGGAGACCAATGCCATCCCGCAGCTCGCCCATGGCGTCCAGGTGTTGCATCCAGCGGGTATCCACCACCCGCAGCACAACCACCCGCTCCACATCGCGCATCACATCGGCCCCGATCTCCGCCTCCCGCTGGGCATAAGCCCCAAGGGCGAAATCAGCAATAGCCTGGCTTAGAGCTTCGCGGGTAAGACCGGACCAACTCTCCAGGTCAACATCGCTGGCGGTAGGAATATAGTCACTCACCGCTTGCCGCAGGGCGGCCAAATCCTCCGTCGCTGGCTGACCCTTTTCCGGAATATGATGTTCCACCAGCTGGTCCATCACATCTTCTATCATAGCATGCACCGTCTCGGTAATATCGCCACCGGTGAGCACTTGACGGCGCTGGCTGTAGATCACTTCCCGCTGCTTATTGAGCACGTCGTCATACTGCAGGACGTGTTTGCGAATGTCGAAGTTGCGAGTTTCCACCCGCTTTTGGGCATTCTCTATGGCCTTGGTCACCAGGCCCGCCTCCAGGGGCATGTCGTCTTCCACACCCAAGCGATCCATCAGCCCCGAAACCATATCGGAGCCGAAGAGGCGCATCAGGTCGTCTTCTAAGGAGACAAAGAACTGGGAGGAACCGGGATCACCCTGGCGTCCAGCGCGGCCCCGCAGCTGGTTATCGATACGCCGCGATTCGTGCCGCTCGGTACCGATTACGTGCAGGCCACCGACAGCCAAAACCTTTTCCCGCTCTTGCGCACACATCTGCTCCATCTCGGCCAGCACCTGCTGGTATTGGGCCCGCACCTCGGCCGCCTCCGCATCGGCTTGTCCATAATCCAGGGCCGCCACCAATTGCTCGCGGGATACGCCCCGCTTAAGAATCTCGGCCCGGGCTAGGAATTCCGGGTTGCCGCCCAACAGGATATCGGTACCACGGCCAGCCATGTTGGTGGAAATGGTCACCGCCCCATAGCGGCCGGCTTGAGCCACTATTTCCGCCTCTTTTTCATGGTATTTGGCATTGAGCACCTGATGGGGCACGCCCCGCTTTTTGAGCATGCGGCTCAGCATCTCCGATTTTTCAATGGAAATAGTACCCACCAGCAGCGGTTGGCCAGTGGCATGCCGCTCCACAATTTCTTCAACCACGGCGTGGAACTTGCCCTGCTCCGTCTTATACACCACATCATCCAAGTCTTGACGAATCATCGGCTTGTTGGTGGGAATGGCCACCACGTCTAACCCATAGATGTGGCGTAGCTCATCTTCCTCGGTCATAGCCGTTCCCGACATACCCGCCAACTTGCGGTACATGCGGAAAAAGTTCTGGAAGGTGATGCTGGCCAGGGTTTGGCTTTCCCGCTCAATCCGCAGGCCTTCTTTAGCTTCGATGGCCTGGTGCAAACCGGCACTATAACGGCGCCCGAACATGAGGCGGCCGGTAAACTCGTCCACAATAACTACCTGTCCCTCGTGGACCACATAGTCCCGGTCCCGCTTCATCAGGGCCTTAGCGCGAATAGCTTGGTTCAGATGGTGGGATAAGTCGCTATTGGTCACATCATATAGGTTTTCCACGCCTAGAGCCTGTTCCGCCTTGGCAATACCTTGGGCGGTGGGGGCCACCTGTTTCGTCTTTTCATCGACGGTGTAATCCTCATCCTCTCGGAAGTTGGCCACCAAGGCAGCAAAACGATAATAGAGATCGGTGGACTGCTCGCCCTGGCCGGAAATAATCAGAGGTGTGCGGGCCTCGTCGATCAAGATGCTATCCACCTCGTCCACGATGGCATAATGCAAGTCTCTCTGCACCAGCTGCTCCGGCTGGATGGCCATATTATCCCGCAGATAGTCGAAGCCCAGCTCGTTATTGGTGGCATAGGTGATATCGGCCCGGTAGGCGGCCTGCCGCTGAGCGAAACTCATGTCGGGCAGAATCACACCCACCGACATACCTAAGAACCGATAAAGGGGCCCCATCCATTCGGCATGGAAACGGGCCAGATAATCGTTGACGGTGACGATATGCACACCCTTACCTTCTAAAGCATTCAGATAGGCGGGCAGGGTGGCCACCAGCGTTTTACCTTCGCCGGTTTTCATCTCGGCGATGCGCCCCTGATGGAGAACAATGCCTCCTAAAATTTGCACGTCAAAAAGGCGCTTGCCTAAGGTACGCCGTCCCGCCTCCCGCACCACCGCATAGGCTTCCGGCAGCAGGTCTTCCAGCGTGGCACCCTGGGTCAAACGGGCTTTGAATTCTCCCGTTTTAGCCCGCAGGTCAGTGTCGCTGAGGGCTTGCATTTCCGGCTCCAGACTATTAACTATAGCCAAGGTTTTTTCTAAACGTTTTAGTTCCCGTTTGTTTTGGTCGAATAGGTTCCGAAAGACACCGAGCAAAATTGCTCACCTCAATTCCTGAATTAGATGCGCATTTGGTTCATGGGGCTGTCCGAAATAAGGACTTATCCCCATTTCAGTAAAAATCGCGGCGATGTCCCCGTTCGGCCTACCTCCTCACGGGGCGGGGCGACCAACGGGCGCCCCTACAGATATTCTCAACCGCACATGCCTAATGCAACAGCCCGAGGGCACATTGAGCGTAGTGCCTAGCCTACGATTAAAATTACATCCTTATATATAATCTATCCCCCGGGAGCAACAGGGTGGAAACAGGCAGGGGAGCTTCCCACCATTGGTCACCCCTTTGCACCCCAACCACTTCACCTTTAAGCTCTCCGTTCCACCGTAGTTCCTGCAACGCCTGTCCGACCCAGGGGTGATCGGGCTCAATTGCATAGCTGTTGTAGGTGGCCGGTAGTTGCACCTGTCCGTCGGCGAAGCGTAGGGTGTCGACCAGAGCCCACATGCTGCCGGCCACCAAAGAGTGGCCACCCAGGATGATGGGAATAGGCGCGTTGAAGGCGGCGGCGGTCAGTTCCTCCACCAGGGGCTGGTGGATGCTATCCAGCCACCCCAGGTCGGAAGCAAAGCGTTGCCCCTCCGTCAGGTTCAGCCGGTAATGGGAGAAGATGATGCGAGTATCGATAAAAGCCGCATCGGCGATAGAACTAATATAATCGATCAACCCTTGGGGGGACAATTGCTCCATCATGAAGGCCAACAGGGAATGGACCTCTCCCCGTTCAGCCCGCCCCGTGGCCCGCATGCCCCGCTCTTCCGAAATTACCCGCAGACGGGAACGGTAATACATACCGATGTGCTGCATGGTCCAGGGGTTGACCCGCCCGGCTAAGAAAATATTGCTCTCCGGCAAGGCCAAATGGTTCATAGCCTGCCGCAGACGGGAATTATCCCAGTTGAGAGCGGCAATAGCCTGGCGCGTATATTGTTCCACCCGGGGTGAGAGGGACATGACCAGCACATCGCTGGGCGTATCGATATCGAAATGAACGCCTACCGAGTGGGGCAAAAAGACGCGCTCCAGCCCCGCCCCCTGCCGCAAACGGGTGGGTAGAACATTGTCGTTATCCGGCAGGTCGATCATATTGATGGCCTTAGCCGGCGTAAAAGCTACTATATCAGCCGACTGGGGATTGTTAGTATAGACCACATTCTTGTAACGCCGTAGGTCTCGGGCAATTTGGCGGAATTCGTCGGCCGTTAGAAAGGGACAAGAAGCGCCCCCCATGTAAATTACGCCATCCAAATTGCCCTGGTTAATTACATATTGCAAACAGCGGCCGAAATGGAAGGGAGGTTCCTCCGGCACCACCACGGCCCCCAGTTCGGTGGCCGCTGCGGCCAATTCGGGATAATTGGTGGATAAATATATCACATCTATCTCTGGAATATGACGCAGCTTAGCAATGGCATCTAAGGTCATTCCGCGGCGCACGCTAACCATCTGGTGTTCCACAAGATCGGTAGGCTGCCCGCCTTCCAATATAACTACGCCGACACGCTCTCTAAACATGGTATTCATCCTTTCCTGCTGCGCCCCTGGGGCCTTCTGCCAGCGCAATATCTTCTTAGATAGTATCAGACAGAAACCCGACAGGCTAAACCTATGCTTCCCTCGGCTAGGCCGATTCCGCCCCTAGCCAATCTATCCCTATCTTTTTCGCCGCCCAAGGGAACCACTCCTGCCTGTTAACAAATTAACCACTGGAAAGGAATTGCCGGCAGCCGGATATGCTTAGAGCGCAGGAGCAGGCTCCTATCGCGTCTATAGCACATTCGGCTGCCCTAAACCACCATAAAAGGGGCTGCGCCAGTTTAGCGCAACCCCTATTTAACTAGGTAACTTTAGTTTTCCGGTTCAATCAGTCCATAGTTGCCGTCTTTACGCCTATACACCACCGCAAAGTTCTCCGTCTCCGCATTGATAAATACGAAGAAATCATGGTTCAGCAGGTTCATCTGCAGCACCGCTTCCTCGACCGGCATCGGTTTCATAGCAAAACGCTTAGAACGAACGATCCGTGGTCCTTCATCCATATCTTCCGACTCGGCAGGAATAGCTACTCCGTTCTTGAATTCGTTGGTACGTAGACGTCGCGAAATACGGGTTTTGTAACGGTCGATCTGCCTTTCCAGTTTATCGGTGACCAGATCGATAGAGGCATACATGTCGGGGCTGGATTCCTCACCCCGAAGGATCAGACCATCTATCATGGCGGTCACTTCCACTGTATGGCGGTCCTTCTCCACGGTGAGCATCACTTGTGCTTCCAGTGGCTGGTCGAAAAACTTACCCAGCCGTTCCACCTTCTTGGTCGCATAGTCCCGCAGGGCATCAGTGAGCTGGATGTTCTTTCCCCTAACAATGATCTGCATGTGACCAACTCCCTTCGCGGCTTTGTGTTAATAGTATTCTACACTAACGTGTTAGAATCCTGTTGGCCGACGAAAAATCTGGTTAATTATATATGATACTATAAACCAAAGGCGTAGTAAAATACCCCTTTGTAGTTATCAACCAATATATTATGGCCCACCACCCTAAAAATAATTAAAACCCCAGGGAAAACTACCCTGGGGTGAAGGTGTCGATTAGAGCTTGACCACATTGGCCGCTTGGGGACCACGGGGGCCTTCCACCACATCAAACTCCACTTGTTGGCCTTCATCGAGCGTCTTGAATCCTTCACCTTGGATGGCGGAGAAGTGTACGAAAACATCTTCGTTGCCGTCTGTAGTGATGAACCCGTAGCCCTTCTTTTGGTTAAACCATTTTACTGTACCGATCATGTTAGGACATTCCTCCTAAAATTAATGCCGCGCCGTAGCGCAAACCCACTATATCACCCCAGTAGCTGGAAGTCAAATAAGTTTCAACGAATTTTGGTCAGAATAGATGGAGGTTCCCCCATTGAATTACTGGCTTCTGAAAACCGAACCCGACGAGTATAGCTTTGCCGATCTGATGCAAGCCGGCCGCGACATGTGGGATGGCGTACGCAACCACACGGCCCAGCGCCACCTACGCAGCATGCAGCCGGGCGACCTGGCCTTTATCTATCACACCGGCAAAGAACGGGCTATCGTGGGCATCGCCGAAGTGATGACCCACGCCTACCCCGACCCCACCGCCGATAACCCCACATGGCAGGCGGTGGACGTGGCCGCCTGCGAACCTTTACCCCGCCCAGTGACACTCCAAGAGATAAAGTCTTGGCCCGAACTGGCCCAGTGGGAGCTGGTTCGCCTGCCTCGTCTATCAGTAATGCCTGTGCCCGAGCAGGCGTGGAGGATGGTGATGGAAGCGGCACAATTAGAATCTTGAGGCCGAATTTGCCCTTTTATACTGGCTCCTCGGACCCCCTAGTCTTTCAACATATTAAAGTCAGCATTTAGAGTCGACAACATTGTTGGGGCTGTCGCAAAACAGCCCCTTCTTTCGTTGTATTCCAGTGGGCCGTGGTCATACTAGAGCGCCTGTGCCCAACCTCTGTGGGAATGCGCTCAGTTCGCCAAGGGCAGCGACGGCATTCGCACCCAATCGCCCCGT
>JAAYGE010000020.1 GCA_012727835.1 Bacillota bacterium | reverse complement strand
TGGCGGCACCCAAGCGCAGGAAGATTCCCGGAGCTTTTTCGGCGAAGTAGGCAAAGTCTTCTCCGCCCATGGAAGGATTAGCCGTACGCACCACATTTTCTGCACCGAGCAAGCGCTGGGCAGCAGCCTCAGCCAGATCGGCCATGGCCGGGTCATTGATTACCGACGGGTAACCCTTATCGTAGACAAATTCGTACTTGCAGCGGAAAGTTTCGCAAATACCCTTGATGATGCGCTCGATGCGCTCGGGCATGGCGGCCCGCACTTCCGGATCGAGGGTGCGCACCGTACCGGTCAGCTCCACCTGGTGGGCGATGACGTTATTACGATAGCCACCGTTGATGGTCCCCAGGGTGACGACTGCCGAGCCAAGCGGGTCGATCTCGCGGCTGACTATAGTCTGTAAAGCCACAATTAGATGGCCGGCAGCCACAATGGTGTCGATAGAGTTATGAGGATGGGCACCATGGCCGCCCTTGCCTTCCAAGGTAATGTATATGGAGTCGGTCCCCGCACTGCTAGCGCCTGCTTTCAGACCGACCTGCCCCGTTGGCAAGTTCGTACCAATGTGCAACCCCATCACCGCATCCACATGGGGGTTCTCCATAACGCCGGCTTCCACCATGGGTAGCGCCCCGCCAGGTCCTTCCTCAGCCGGCTGGAAGAGGAACTTCACATTGCCAGGAATCTCATCTCTAATTTCCGACAGGAGTTTGGCCACACCCATGAGGATTGCCGTATGACCATCATGACCGCAGGCATGCATTTTGCCCGGATAGATGGATTTATAGGGCACGTCGTTTTGTTGGGGAATGCTCAGGGCGTCCATATCGGCTCTTAGAGCCATGGTGCGGCCCGGTTTGCCCCCTCGTAGCAAGCCGACCACGCCGGTCTTAGCTACTCGGGTTACCTCTATACCTAAGCTCTCCAGATACTCGGCAACGATGCCGGACGTGCGTTCTTCCTCAAAACCTAGCTCAGGATGCTGGTGGAAGTCGCGACGGAAGGCGATAAATTCATCCTTCAGTTGCTGTGCTCTTTCTAACATGTTCATGCTACTCTTCCCCCTTCTCTATTTACAGTTGTATAAGATTACTTCGACATGGATGCAGCCCCTCCTGCACCCGCTTACTGAAAGAAGCTAACCAGCCCGAAGGCTATCACGGCCAAGACAATACCCAGCCAGCTCCAACCGGACAATTGCTCGCCAAAGAAAACCTTCCCCCCAATGGCCCTCAAACCTACGGCAGAAGTAGAAAGGGCGGCCACCAAGCCGGCGGGTCCATCACGCAGCGCATAAGCAAAGAAGATCATACCGATGGCTGATAGGGCACCATCGGCGGCCCCTAGATAGAAGGGGCGCTGATAATCTCGCTGGCGGCGTCGCAGAAACCACAGGGAAGTAAGAACAAAGCTGAATAGATAGGACCACACCAGGCCGGCAATGCCATCGCCCTGCAGAACAGTGGCCTTATCCAAAATTAGGGTTTCACCGCTGGACCCGATAGCCCCTAGGAAGGCCAAACCAAACCACTGCCAGGCGGGCACCTGCGATTCTTCATCTTTCCGCATTTGTACCAGGACCATACCGGTGGTGGCGATGCCTACGGCCAGCCATTGCCAGAGATTCAATTTTTCTGAGAATAGCACCCAGGCTAACAGCGGTGTGATAATCGAATGGCTACCGGCCACGGCGGCCACCTTCCCCATAGGACCGCCTCGTATGGCTAGCAAAATGCAGACACAGTTGAGCATCGACAGCAAGGACATGCCTAGGCCGCTGAACACTAAGGGCAGGCTGGGCTCCGGCATGAGGCGACCTTGCTTAATGAGCAATACTACAAAACCGGCCAAGAAGGTGCCGGGCAGAAGCCGATCGGCAGGAGTGTCTTCCTGCATAGCAATCTTATTCACCATGCTGGAAGCAGCAAACAAGACAGCAGCCATAAATGTGCTAAGAATCCAAAGCAAATAGAGCACCCCCTGCTGCTTAAGATGCCCCATTGGCGGACTAAGCATGAGGTGGGCTCTATAGTTGCACTATGACAAAACAGATAATTAAGACAGCAAACCCGAGCCACTGGCGACGATGGGCCCGATCCCCGAAGAAGATGATGCCCCCTAAGGCACGGAAGAGGACGGCGGCCGTTGCCACGGTAGCCACCAGGGAGGCTGGCCCCAAGGAGAGAGCTATGCCGAAGGTGAGCATGCCTAAACCGGTCAGCAGGCCGTCCATGACGCCAAAGAGCGAAGAGGCTACGCGTAATCGTACCAGGTAAAAGGCCACCAAGGCATGGCAAACCAAACTGGAATAGAAGTATTCCCTAATAAGGGCATGTTGCCCCCCCGCGCTCAAGCTGGTGGCAAATTTGAGGCCAACAGTTTCTCCGCTGGAACCGATGGCGGCTAACAGGGCCAACCAAAAC
>JAAYGE010000246.1 GCA_012727835.1 Bacillota bacterium | reverse complement strand
GAGATATACCGCCCTTAAGGGTAGCGCCCCTACTGAGCAAGTTTACCGGAGGCGAGATTCTGGTAGCGCCACTGCGCTGGGCTGGACAACAAACTAGAGACGCTACCGGCGACATACACTACCGTTTTGCGCGGCTGGTGGCTAGTGGTACTAGTTGGTTGGAGTGGTTTTATCCCGAACTGTATGACCAGGGTTTTTGGATTAGACACGATATAACGCCTAGTGAATTCTTTGATCCGGCCGATGTCGAGGCCTTGTCCGCCTTTCCCGGGGTAACGGAGGTAATCGTTACCCCCATGCTGCCGACGCTAGTACAAGCGGTTGGGGGTCGGAGTGTAGTTGAGTACCCGCTACGAATAGCGCCAATGATGCCTCGCTTGCAAAAGTTTACCAGTAACCCTCCACCCGCCGATGAAAGGGAAGCTGCCTATGTTTATCTCAACGCGCAAATGCATATACCCCAGGACAAATCTAGTTACAGGCCAGACCAAACGGTGCAACTGGTATTGCCACGGAAAAGTGCTGGCGGCCTAGAGTTTGCGGAAGCTCAAACCTGCGAGCTACCTTTGGCCGGCTATGTGGAAATACCTACGCGTTTGGTGGCTTGGCACGGCCCGGGCGAAAATGTCTGGGAAGCTGCCCCCAGTTTGCAGCTAGAAACAGGTGTGTTTAAAGCCAATGTGGCCTGGGTATCGGAGGCGGCCTGGCAGCAACTACTACAACAAATGGGCATGGAAGAACCGCTGCCGGTAAGCAACCTGGTGTTGCATGTGGATGACTTACAGCAACTGGATGAGACCCTTGTTCGCTTGAGTGAAGCCTTTCCCCACCTCACGTTTGTGCATATGAATCGGGTGGAGGAACGTCTATATAAAACCGGGAGTATGGAATACTTTCGTCGAGCTCCGAAGGAAGTTTGGATGAGAGTAGAACAGTCGGGGCTAGTGGTACCGCAATCCTTCAGCCCGGTCTTCAGTATCTTGTTCTTGCTGATAGCCGGTCTGCTCTTGGGCGGGCATATGTTAACGGGAGCCGCTGCTCGTAGGAAGGAGATCGGTATGCTGCGGGCCCTAGGTGCCCGGCGGCGCGACATATTGATACTGGGGGCGAGCGAAACCAGCTTCCTAACCTTTGTGGGAGTGACCGCCGGTTACTTAGGGCTCAGGCTTTTCGGCATGATAATGGAACTGCGGGGCGGGCAAAAGTTGCTAAGCGTGCTCTGGCGCATGGCCGGCGAATATGGGCAAGTATTGGGGATATCCCTTGTCGTGTCGCTAATCTTCGCCCTGCTTCCCATCTGGCGTCTATCGCAGATTACGCCAATGGAGGTGCTGCGGCATGAGTAGTTTTATCTTTTTACTCTGTAAGCGTTTGCGTCGTTTTCGCTTCCCCTACTTGCTGGCTGCCTTCTTGGTGGCAGCGGTGCTGACGGCCGCTTTACTCTACCAGGGTTACGTGAACGCCCTTTCCAGTCAGTTTCGAGGGCGTCTAATCCACCCCACCATCCCTGGGGCCATAATCGCTCGCCAATTACCTGGTGTACAACCTCCGGTGGTGGTTAACGCTCAGCCGCTGCTGAAGCGGCATATATGGGACATCAACACGCAGCATGGTCATCTGCAAATTGCCGGGGTTGCCAGCACCACACTGGCCGATTGGCCCCTGCCGCAGCCGGGCGAAGTGTGGTTGCCGGAAAGTCAAAAGGGGCAAGTCTTTGACGAGGAAGTGGGCGACACTATTGCTCTCACCCACTTAGGCAACCAGGGCCGCTCTACGG
>JAAYGE010000245.1 GCA_012727835.1 Bacillota bacterium | reverse complement strand
CTAACGAAGCCAATTTCGGGTCCTAGTGTATAATGTATTTAAGGCAGCTTAAACAAACAAAGGGGGCTTTATGTGGGAACGTTAAGTTCATAGTCAACCCCACATCCGGTAGACAGATGGTGCAACAGAATGTGGACGGAGTAGCAGAACAGCTTATGCAGGAAGGTGTATGGCGAAACGTTGACATCTTTTACACAAGGGCTAGAAACGAAGGTTATGAGGCAGCCCTTAATCTAAAAGAGGGCGAATATGATCTGGTGATCGCCGTCGGTGGCGATGGCACTGTTCACGAAGTCGTTAACGGTATCCTGCACGGCGGCAGTAACATACCGATGGCGATTATGCCCGCCGGAACTGTTAATGATTTTGGCCATTATCTGCGAATCCCTAATGATGTGGAAGGTTACTGTCAGATGGTAAAGAACAATAAGATTATACCGGTGGATGTGGGGCGGGTGGGCGATGATTATTTTCTCAATGTTTTTGCCGGCGGTCTGTTTACCGATATTTCTTATAAAGTACCGCGGGAAGCAAAGATGGTGCTGGGGGAGCTGGCCTACTATTTGGCCGGTGCGGTAAGCCTCCCACTGAATTTATTTCGTAGCTACTCGTTAGAATTTACCTACGGGGGCAAGACCGTTGAAGAACAAGCTTTAATCTTTATTATTTCCAATACTCCCAGCGTGGGCGGATTTAAGCAGATTTGCCCGGAGGCCGGCATCAGCGATGGCTTGCTCGATGTCTGCATTATTCGCCGTTCAGCCATGGAGAACATAGTACCGCTATTCTTCCGGATTATGAAAGGCGAGCATATAGATAGTCCCCATATTTCCTATTTCCAAACCGATTACTTAGAAGTTCGGCGTACTAGCCCGGAAGAGGGCGAGCTGTTTATGGACATGGATGGCGAGCAGAAAGGTAGCCTGCCGGCAACTATAAGAGTGGTTCCGGGTGCCCTCCGCATGCTGGTGCCATAAAGAAAGCCGCAAGTTCTAGGTGTTACCAGGTACGCATTAGAGAGATACGGGATGTTGCTGTAGGCGCGGTTGGAGCCTGCTCTTGCGCCCTAAGCATATTCTGAAACCCTAATGTGTAAGCCCTACATAGTTTGTGGGGAAAATTTAAAAGGGCGCAGTGCAACGTAACGCACTGCGCCCTTTTAGTTAATCCTAGATTAGGCCTCTTCTTTGTAAGGGAAGATCGATTGCATGGCTTTTACCAAGATGATAAACAACAGCAGGACAAAGAATACGGTTCCCATCCCTACACCCATGACCTTAATGGCCTCAAGCATAACTTGGTTCATTCTTTTCCCTCCTATCCGACCAATGCCAGTAAGACACCACCGGCAATGATAGAGCCGATTTGCCCCGCCACATTAGCGCCGATAGCCTGCATGAGAATAAAGTTGGTGGGGTCTTCTTTTTGCGCCATCTTCTGTACAATGCGGGCCGACATGGGGAAGGCGGAAATGCCAGCTGCCCCAATCATCGGGTTAACCTTATTTTTGAGGAACAGGTTAATAAACTTGGCGAAGAGAACGCCTCCGGCCGTATCAAACACGAAAGCCAGCAAACCGATTCCCAATATCAGAAGTGTAGTCGGCGCTAGGAACTGTTCTGCCACCATGGTGGAACCGATGGTTATACCTAGCAACAAGGTTACCAGATTGGCCAACTCATTTTGAGCCGCCTTCGATAATCTATCTAATACTCCACATTCACGAATCAGATTGCCAAACATCAGGGCCCCTACCAGTCCCACACTCATGGGAGAGATGATGCCGGCCACTATGGTAACCATAATGGGGAAGAGAATGAGTACTTTCTTCGATACTTTAGCATTATAGTCGGCATCCATACGGATCATGCGTTCTTCCTTGGTGGTAAACATGCGGATGACCGGTGGCTGAATCATGGGCACTAGAGCCATGTAGGAATAGGCGGCCACCGAAATAGGCCCCAGGAGGTGGGGTGCAAAAAGATTAGCCACATAGATAGATGTGGGGCCATCGGCAGCACCGATAATACCAATGGATGCCGCTTCCTTGAGGTCGAACACGCCAGTTGCCGCCGCCAGCAGCATGGCAGCAAAAATACCGAATTGGGCTGCCCCACCGAAAAGAAGCATCACCGGTTGCTTGAGCAAAGGGCTGAAATCGATCATGGCGCCGACGCCGATAAAGACTAAGATAGGAAATAATTCAGTGGCGATTCCCGCTTCATAAAGGATGGTTAAGAAGCCACCTTCGCCCACCGCCGATGAAAAAGGAATGTTAGTAAGAATAGCACCGAACCCTATGGGTAGCAGCAGCATGGGCTCATACTCTTTTTTGATGGCCAGATAGATTAAAACCCCGCCGATCAAAATCATGACGATTTGCTGCCATGTCATGTTAGTAATACCCGTCAACAATTTCTCCATTGCCAATTCCTCCCCCAGAAAGTAAAAAAAGAGACTCCGCCCAACGTTAACACGCCAGACAAAAGTCTCATCCCCAGATACAATCCGTATCTGCATCTCGGCCGGGTGCCAGGCACCGGGTTGACGACCGGGATGCCGCAGCAGGTGCGTGGATTACTCCCTTTTATCGCATACTATGGTAGTACAGCCCAACTTGGTTGTCAATGAAAGACAAGCCTATTGCTCGTGCATTCTTAATACACTTTAAGGCCCTTTTAACAGAGCACTAACATGGGCTTTTACAATAGTTATTAAGTTGAATTAAAATTGATGCAAGCTCCCCGGCTCCTCGGTAAGGGAAGTCCTTTCAGGCGGGCTTACCTAAGTGGTACGGTGGGGCAGGTGCTTCTTGATAATACGTCGAACATATAGATTGTTGCCCTGCAACGAATGCTAATTGGGGGGAATGGGAATGAGTTTTCTCTATGGCCGAGTCGCCCTGGTGGTAGGGGCTTCTTCCGGTATGGGTAAGGCCTGTGCCGAATATCTTAGGGACCAGGGGTATTATGTATACGGTACTTCCCGGCGGGCCGCTTTTCCGGCGGATGACAGCTATCGCCAGGAAAAAGGCTTCCTGACCATGATTCCGCTGGATGTGACCGACGATGACTCCATCCAAAAGGCGGTCGATTTCGTTATCGCCCAAGAGGGGCAAATCAATGTTTTGCTGAACTGTGCCGGCTATGGCCTGAGTGGAGCCATAGAAGATATTTCCCGGGAAGAAGCCCAGCATATATTCGACACCAACATGATAGGTATGATGATGGTCTGCCGTGAGGTTTTGCCCCATATGCGGGCCCAGAGGCGGGGGTTAATTGTTAACATCGGTTCGGTGGCGGGGCTATTTGCGCTCCCCTTCCAATCCATGTATAGTGCCACCAAGTATGCGGTGGAAGCCATGACCGAAGCCCTGCGCATGGAGGTAAAACCCTTTGGTATAAAGGTGTCACTGATTGATCCCGGCGACATCTGCACCGGCTTTACTAAAGCTCGACAAGTGGCTAAGGCGGCTTTGACCAATCCGGTTTACCGGGAGCGCCACGACAAGGCGGTTAATGCTATGATCAAGTCGGAACTCAATGGGCCGGGCCCAGAAATAGTGGTGCGGGCCTTTGCTCGTATTCTAAAAAGCAAAAACCCGCCGGTGCGGGTTATTACTAGCCTTGATTATCAGGCGGCCGCTTTGGCTAAACGCCTGGCTCCTGCCCGTTTGGTGGAATTCATCGTGGAGCGGGTATATTAACGGATTGTTGTACCGGGATTTACAGTATCCTACTGGGTGCAGGGCCGTTGGTCATACGCACAGCGCAACCCCAAAGCGACGGTATAGCCCTCATAGGGGTCGCCTCGCATCTGTACACCTCCTACACCCCTAGCCAGTTGATAAGCTCCCTAGTGGCGTGGAAGCAGTCGGAGCGCAGGAAATCGTCCTCATAGCGCGGGCTGCAGAGCATGGGGTGGCGCGAACAGTGAAAGATGCCCGAGCTTATATAGGGCATAAAAGACTGGGCGTGTTTGCCCCACAAGAACCAATGCAGGTTGGGCTTAACTTCAGAGATATATTGTAGCAATTCCCGGGTGAAATCGAGCCAAATGGCCGCATGTTCACCCGGTTTGCCTTTTACCGTGAAGCAAGTGTTCAACAGCAGGACTCCCTGAGCCTCCCAGGCGGCAAACAATTTGTGGGGCGGCAGTATCTGCCAGGTGCCCCGTCTAATTTCCTCGCGAATTTGCTGAAATTTAGGTATGGCAGCATAGTCGTTAATCCCTTTGTAGGTGCGATAGAGCAGGCGCACAATGTTCCTCAGCGAGGATTGGGGAAAATTATCTAGCCAAGAGGTTAAGCCCCCTACCTCAAAGGCTCGGCCCCGGGCAACTCCCGGCTGGGGGTAGGGGTCTTGCCCCAAGATGACTACTTGCATCTGAGTCAGATCAGTCGTTAAAAAGCGCAATACTAAATGGGGCGCCGGATCGTAACCGGTGCCGATTTTATTTTCAATGTCTTCTAATTGGGCCAGGCGCTCGTTGGTTAAGTAGTCGGCCCAAGAGGGGTGGCTGTTGGGCGGTAAAAGTTTGCTGGTCATCAGGCTTCCTCCTATCCAGCCCTTATTATATCGGTTAAGTGCTGGTGCTGCTTGGTGTACAGCTCATAATATCTGCCCCGTTGTTGCATCAATTGGGAGTGGGAACCCTTTTCCACTATGCGGCCCGAGTCAATAACGCAAATTACGTCGGCATTACGGATGGTGGAGAGGCGGTGGGCGATTACAAAGGCAGTCCGCCCCTTGAACAGGCGTTCCATAGCCCTCTGAATGAGCTGTTCCGTTTCCGTGTCGATGCTGGAGGTAGCTTCGTCTAGTATGAGAATGCGCGGGTCGGCCAAAAGGGCCCGGGCAAAGGCCAGCAACTGCCGTTGGCCAGTGGAGAGGGTGCCACCCCGCTCCACTGTGCTGGTTTCGTACCCATCGCTGCTACTGATGATGAAATCGTGGGCATTCACCGCTTTAGCAGCGGCGATAATTTCTTCCATCTCTGCTCCTAGGCGGCCATATTCGATGTTCTCCTTGATGGTGCCGGAGAAGATAAAGGTATCTTGTAGTACAATTCCCAGTTGGCTGCGGTAGGATTCCAGTTTGACCTCCCGCAAATCGTAGCCGTCCACCCGCACGCTGCCGGCTGTCGGATCGTAGAAGCGGGTTAATAGGTTGATAATGGTGGTTTTGCCCGCCCCGGTGGGGCCCACCAAAGCCACCGTCTGGCCCGGCTCCACACAGAAGCTGACATTGTCCAGCACAACTTGTCCATCCTGATAGCCGAAAGAGACGTTCTCAAATTCGACCCGCCCCTTAATTTTAGGCATGCAGAGGGCGTCGGGCGCATCCACCACCTGGGGTTTAGTATCTAGGAACTCAAATACCCGGTGGGAAGAGGCCATAGCCGAAAGCATTTGACTATAAATGTTGCTAAAGGCACTGAGGGGCTGCCAGAACTTGTCCAGGTACTGGAGGAAGGCCCAAATGGCCCCCACGGTGAGTTTCCCCGCCATATACTCGCGGGTGCCATACCAAAGGACTAACCCGGTGCCGATGGCGCCTAGTAGCTCCAAGACCGGCCAAAAGAAGAATTCAATCTTACATACTCGTAGATATTCTTCTATGCGTTTATTAACCAGCCGCAAGAATTTTTGGGCATTCAACTGTTGCCGTGAAAAGAGCTGAATTACCCGCATGCCGGTAATAGTTTCATTTAAATGGGCATTGATGGCACTATCCTGATGGCGTACCCGCAGCCACCCCTGTTCCATCCTCTGTTCAATGAACATAAAGAAGGTAGCCAGAAGGGGCAGCAGGCAGAAGCAAAGGAGAGATAACTTCCAATGCATGGTCAGCATGATGACGATAATACCCAGCAGGCTTAAGGCTTGGGTAAACAGTTGGATTACGCTGCCATTGACGAACTCGCCGATGGCATTAACGTCGTTGGTAACGCGGGCCATAATCTTACCCACCGGGCGTCCATCGTAGAAATCAAAGGATAGGGACTGAATATGATCAAATAGCTGCTTACGCATCTCATAGAGCACTTGCTGCCCCGTTTTATTGAGCAGTTGGATATGCCATCTGTTTGCCTGCCACATGAGCACCCTTAAGAACAGGAGCAACCCCACCAGTTGATAAATTAAGGGCAGATTAGCATTCTTGATGGCGTTGTCGATGATGAACATGATTAGTACCGGTTCAAATAGATTGATAGCCGTGACCCCCAACATGAGGCCCAAGTCCAACATCAGCCGGGCCCGGTGGGGTTTAAGGTAGCTGAGCATGCGGACCAGCTTTTTGCGGTCGAAACGTTCATAATGTTGTTCTAGCTCTTCTATATCATACACCGACATCGCTCCACCCCCTTGCGCAGGTGTCAGGTGCCAACCTTTGGCTTTCATACATGCGACGGAACCACCCATCCTGTGCCAACAGCCGGGCCGGGCTCCCAATTTCCGCGATTTTGCCATCTTCAATAACTATCACCAGATCGGCCCGCTTGATAGTAGTCAGGCGCTTAGCAATAATAATTGAAGTTCGGCCCATCATAACTTCATCCAGCGCTGCTTGAATCAGATCCTCTGTTTGGCTATCTACGCTGGAAGTGGCTTCGTCGAGAATGAGGATGGCCGGGTCCATCAGTATAGCCCGAGCTAGAGCCACCCGCTGTTTTTGCCCGCCCGAGAGTCCTACTCCCCGCTCGCCGATGGGCGTTTCGTAGCCCTGTTCCATCTGGCTGATAAATTCGTGGGCTTGGGCCAGTTTAGCTGCCCGTTGGATTTCCTCTTCCGTGGCGTCGGGGCGGCCATAGGCAATGTTTTCGCTGATGCTGGCGGAAAATAGGAAGGTATCTTGCATAACCATACCGATCTGGCGGCGCAGACTATCCAAAGTATAGTGCCGAATATCCGTACCATCAATGCGTATGGAGCCACTGGTGGGATCGAAGAAGCGGCAGATTAGGTTTACGAGGGTACTCTTACCCGACCCGGTTCCGCCTAAGATGGCCACAATTTGTCCCGGCTCAATGGTAAAAGAGAGATCTTGCAGGACCGATTTATCGCTGTCGGCAAATTGAAAACTCACGTTCTCGAATTCAATAAGACCGCGAAAGGGAGGAGCCGGTTGGGCGCCGGGTAAATCTTTAATGGCCGCCGGGGTATCCAGTAGCTCGAACAACCGGGGAGCAGCCGCCAGGGCCTGTTCTAGGGTATTGATTAGCCACCCCATGGATCTGATGGGCCAGATCAGTTTCCAGATGTAGCTCTGAAAGGCAATAAGGGTACCCAGGGTTAACCGGTCTAAAACGACTTGCCGTCCACCGATGGCCAGCAAAATGATGATACTCAAGCCCGATATGAAGTCGATGAGGGGCAAGGTGTCTGACTCTACCGCCACCCGCTCCATATTGGTGGCAAAATAGGTGGTGTTTTGCCGGTCGAACTTGGCTATCTCATAGTCTTCACGGGCAAAGGCTTTCACCGTACGTACCCCGGAAATATTCTCCTGTAGCACCGTCGTTAAATGGCCCATTTTCTCCCGCACCTGGCGCCATAGGGGGCGCACCTTTTTGTCGTAACGCATGACCACTAGGAACATGAGGGGAAAGGTGATAAGGCACAGGAGCGCCAACTGCCAGTCGAGGGTTAAAAGAACAATTACGGTGCCTATGATAGTCAGGCTGCACTGGGTAAATAGCATCAAACCCCAGCTGACTACCCGCGAAACGCTCATCATATCCCCGGTTACACGAGACATGATATCCCCCGTTTTCTGTCGGCGAAAGAATTCATCGTGGAGGCTTTGCAGATGATTGTGTAGACTCATTTGTAGATCCCGAGTTACCGATTGGCCCAGCAATTCGGAAAAATACCATTGCATGTAACTAAAAACGCCGCGGACGAGGGCCTCCAGCACGTAACCGCCAGCCAGTGTGAGGACTAGAGGCATAGATTTATTGGGGATAGCTTCATCTATAGCTGCGCGGAGTAGTAGAGGAGGAACCAGTTCCAGCCCCATGAAGCCCAGCAGCCCTATCAGCATGAGCAGGGCCTTGGGCCAGTGGGGAATTATGTAGCGGGAGATTCTTTTGATTGTTGCCATTGCTACACCTCCTCGCTTTATCCTACCTTTTATGTAAAATTTGTCAATGGATTGGGCAGAAAAAAGAGCCCCGTGCTTTTGTGGCGCGGGGCTCTCGGCTATAGGTCTATTTTTTCTTCCTCTTCCACGTATCGCGGAGATCGACGATGCGGTTGGCTACAATTTTCCCGTCCTTACTATCCACCGGATCGATGTAGAAGTAACCTTGGCGCAGGAACTGGAAGCGATCTTCCGGCTTGGCCTCTTTAATGGCCGGCTCGGCCATACAGTTGGTCAGCTCCACCAAGGAGTTAGGATTGATGTTGGCCATAAAGTCCTGACCTTCGGGAGCATCATCCGGGTCAGCTTTCAGGAACAGATGATCATAAAGACGGGCGGTAATCGGTATCGCGTGCTTAGCCGAGACCCAATGGGCAGTTGCTTTCACTCGGCGATCAGCGCCGGGCATACCGCTCTTGCTCTCCGGATCGTAGCTGCAAATCAGTTCCACGATGTTACCGTCCTCATCTTTAATAACTCGCTCGCACTTGATGATATAGGCTCCCTTCAGACGCATTTCCCGTCCTGGGGCCAGTCGGTAGAACTTGCGGGGCGGAGCTTCCATGAAGTCTTCCCGCTCAATGTACAGCTCGCGGCAGAAAGGTACTTGGCGTTCGCCTGCTTCAAGATTCTCCGGGTTATTCTCAATGGTTACCCACTCCACCTGATCCTCCGGATAATTCTCCAAGGTGATTTTTAGCGGCCGGAGTACCACCATGAGCCGATTAGCGGTGGCATTGAGATCCTCCCGTATACAGTGCTCCAAGAAGGCGATATCTACGATGCTGTCGCTGCGGGCCACGCCGATGCGGTCGCAGAAGGTTTCAATGGCCTTTGGTGTGTAACCCCGTCTTCTTAGGCCGGCAATGGTGGGTAAGCGCGGGTCATCCCAGCCGTTTACAATGCCCTCTTCCACCAAGCGTCGCAGTTTCCGTTTGCTCATCACCGTATGGGTTAGATTAAGCCGGGCAAATTCGATCTGCTTTGGCCGACCGGTGATACCTGGCCCGCTGTAATCCACATTATCTAATACCCATTCGTAGAGCTCGTTGTGATCCGCATATTCGATGGAGCAGAGGGAATGGGTAATGTTCTCAAAGGCATCCTCCAATGGATGGGCAAAGTCGTACATAGGATAGATGCACCATTTATCTCCACTACGGTGGTGAGAGGCATGGCGGATTCGATAGAGAACCGGGTCACGCATATTGATGTTGGGCGAGGCCATATCTATCTTGGCTCGCAATACGCGGGAGCCATCGGGAAATTCGCCGTTCTTCATGCGTTCAAACAGGTCTAAGTTTTCTTCTACCGAACGGTTCCGGTAGGGGCTTTCCCGGCCCGGTTCCGTTAGGGTACCCCGGTATTCGCGAATCTCGTCGGCACTAAGGTCATCAACGTAGGCTTTGCCCTTCTTAATCAGTTGCACCGCCATTTCGTACATGCGGTCGAAATAGTCGGCGGCGAAGAAGAGGCGATCACCCCAGTCCACACCTAACCATTTAATGTCGTTAAGAATGGCATCTACATATTCCTGCTCTTCTTTTAGCGGGTTGGTGTCATCAAAGCGCACGTTAAAAAGCCCGTTATAGTCTTTTGCAATGCTGTAATTGAGAAAAATAGCTTTGGCGTGGCCAATATGCAAATACCCGTTGGGCTCCGGTGGAAAACGGGTATGTACGCGTCCATCATTCCAGCCTTTAGCTATGTCTTCGTCAATGATTTTGCGGATAAAGTTGGTCGTTTCCGCTTCTTTGTTTGCCATTGTCTCACCCTCCTTCTTATATTTGCCTATTTATAACACAGGTCTAGAAGAGGCGCAACCACTGGTAAAAGGTCATGTTCTATTATATACCAAGGGCAGGCGTCCTAGCCAATTCAGCTTTAGTGCCACCTAAAAAGGTGCTGGCCCTTTAAGCGAGAATATATTTAGGGACAATATAGGAAGGGAGATGATGGTATGACGAAAACAATTGGTCAAGAGTTTATGGAGAGAACCAAATATCAATATCTAGGAGAATCGGACCAGGATAAGGGGCTTCCCCAGCCACCCTTGGCCTGGGGCGCAGAAGGAGGAGAACTAATTGAATTACCCGGTCCGGAAACAATTGAAGTTCCTGCTCTAGATATAACCGATGCCTTTGAGCAGCGCAAAACCTGGCGTAAGTATACGCAGACACCCCTTTCCCTATCTGAGTTGGCCTATTTGCTGTGGCAAACTCAGGGGGTTAGAAAAGTAACCAATCGACCGGCAACCATGCGCACCGTTCCCTCCGCAGGAGCCCGTCACCCCTTTGAAACCTTCCTTCTAGTTAATAGGGTGTCAGGCTTGCGGCCGGGTCTTTATCGATACCTAGCCTTGGAACATAAGCTAGCCGTGGTTAACCTGGATGCTCACATCAGCCAACGTATTGAGGAAGATTGTGGGGAGCAACCTTATGTAGGTAACAGTGCAGTCACCTTCATCTGGGTGGCCGACATTTATCGTTCTGTGTATCGATATCAAGACCGGGCTTACCGCTATGTTTTCCTAGATGCGGGGCATGTTTGCCAAAACCTCTTCGAAAGCATATATTTTATCCCTTTCCAAACTTTCCGCAAGCGTG
>JAAYGE010000019.1 GCA_012727835.1 Bacillota bacterium | reverse complement strand
GGCAAGCAGTTATAAATATCGATGATCCCTACGGGCGGCGCCTAGCCGACGAGCACCCCGATAGCTGGACTGTCAGCTTTTGTCGGCCAGCCCGTATTCGGGCCAGTGAAATCGATATTCGGGCCGATGGACTAAACTTTCTTTTGGACATCGATGGCCGTAAACAACGGTTGTCAGCCCCTCTTTGTGGAGAGCACAATTTATACAATTTGTTGTTTGCCCTCGGGGGTATTGCTTGCTTAGATTTAGATCCTTTTGATTTCCTAGAGGGAGTGCCCCATCTCACTTTACCGGAGGGGCGCTGGATGGTAATCGGCAATTCGCCCACCGTGGTTGTAGATTTTGCCCATTCTCCCGATAGCTTTGAACAGGTATTAAAGTTAGCCAGCCGGGTGGCTAAGGGTAAGATAATTACCGTCTTTGGCTGTACCGGCAACCGCGATCGTAAGAAACGGCCAATAATGGGGGAGATAGTCAGCCGCTATAGCCAGTTTACGGTGCTTACCACCGATAGCCCGGGAGGAGAAGATCCGGAACTTATTACCGCCGAAACTTTGCCTGGCATTCATATTCCCTATTTAGTTGAACATGATAGGGAAAAGGCCATTGCGGCGGCCATAGAGATGGCTGAGGTTGATGACCTAGTGCTGATTTTGGGCCGTGGACATGAAGCAATCTTCGATTATGGTGCATATACGATTCCCCTCTATGACCCGGAGGTCGCTCGGCGCTGTTGGGAAAAGCGGCATCGAAATTTAATCTAACAGGCAAACCATACCTCTTGCTATTGGCAAGGTATGGTTTTATTATTGTCAATTAGCAGGAAAAACCGCTGGTGCAAAGAATCTAACATGTAGGCAACTATTAATAATGGTTGTTGTTACTGTATAGGAGGTATTTGGCATGCGGCTTTCAGTTGTGGCAAAGCTAGGGATTGCTTTTCTAATCTTGATTTTACTGACCGCCGGCTCTGGAGTGGTGGCTTATAACTCACTAAAACAAAGTCAACAGATTCAGCAGTCGGTTATTGAAGCTTTAGACTTTCAAAAATTCCTTATCGAGAAAGAAAATGACCATCTCCATTGGGTGAGCCAGTTCCACGATCTTTTTGTGCTGGATATTGTGCCAGAGAAATTGACCACCCATACCGAGTGCGGGCTAGGCCAGTGGTATTACTCCATTTCGTCCGCTTCCATACCGAGCTCCGCTAATCTGGACGCAGATGCTATTACCAGAGCCTCCGAGGGCCGTCGAGATCGGAACATGGAAATATACGAGGCCTTAGGCGTGGCCCATATACAAGTCCATGAGACGGGACAAAAAGCTTTAGATTTATATAAGGCAGGTCGGGTAAGGGAAGCCATCGATGTTTTTACCTATGAGACTACGCCGGCCATCGAAGAGGTGCAAGCGCTCTTACATGAGATGGAAGAGGTGGAAGACAGCTATATCCAGGCTTTGATAGCTGAGAGTGAAGTTGTGCGGCAGCAAGCGGTTAATGCCTTGATGGCTGCCAGTATGGTTAGTTTGGTTGCTGCCATCGGGGCCGGGTATATAATGCACCGGCAGATTGCCAAACCTATTGGCCGCATGGCAGCGGTGGCCGAAACTATTGCTCAAGGCGATTTGCGTAATTCGGAGATTAAGTATCGTAGTAGCGATGAAATAGGAACCTTGGCTACTTCCTTGGCTAAAATGGTAACTAACCTGAGAGAACTGCTGGGCAATATTCAAGAGCAGGTAATCAACGTGACCCAAGCCAGCGATACCTTAGCCGCATCGGCGGAAGAGAGCGGCAAGGCGGCTGAGCATATTGCGATTTCCATCCAGGCAGTGGCCCATGGTGGCGCCGATGCTAGTGACCGTATGCACCACCTGTCCCAGGTGGCCGATTCCTTGCAATCGGCGGCTAGCATGGCCAGGCAGTCGGCGAATGTTACCTTAGAGGCCACTACGCAAACAGCAGCGGCTGCTGAGCAAGGGGTCGTTGCCGCCGATCAGGCAGCCCAACTGCTCGACCGAGTGGCGCAGAAGGTCAATAATTTTACGCAGGTAATAGAAGCCCTCTCCGACCGCTGCCAGCAAGTCGGTAAGATTGTGGAACTTATCCAAGGTATCGCAAAACAGACCAACCTACTGGCCCTCAATGCCAGTATTGAAGCGGCCCGGGCTGGTGAGCACGGGCGGGGCTTTGCAGTAGTGGCTGATTCGGTACGAAATTTGGCTGACGAATCGCAGGCAGCCGCTAGCAATATCACCAGCCTCATAGAGGCCATGCAATCGGAGACCCTTGCCGCCAATGAGGCCATGGCTACTGAGGCTGTTGAGATACAAAATCAGGTGCAAATCATCAAAGAATCCATGTCGGGCCTAGCCAATATAGCTACCATTGCCAGCGCCACCGAGCAGGAGGCCAAGCAGTTTATGCGCATTGGCGAAGAATTGGCTAAATATAGCGATGATCTGCTAGAAGTGGTGCAAGCCATGTCAACTATTTTAGAAGAGAACTCGGCGGGGGCCGAGGAAATATCGGCTGCCACCCAGGAGCAAACAGCAGGGGTGCAGGAAGTGGCAGCGGCGGCCAGCGAACTAAAGAATTTAGCAAGCTTCTTAGAGCAACTGGTTCACAATTTCCGTCTGTAAGACAAAAAAACAGGGCCAATAGCGGCCCTGTTTTTATTTTGCAAGGGTAAATGATGGCTAGAATGTGGAATAACTTACATCATTCAACTTAAAAGGGATTTACTGTGAGTTGGCGAACCCCTATTATCAGGGGGGTGTTTGCTATCAAATACATGAAACGCATTTGCTTGATCAGTTTAGTTGGATTGCTGGTGTTAGGAAGTTTGACTTCGGTTGTGCCTCCGGCGGCCGCGGCTAATAGTAGAGGGCCTATGCTGGCGGCTTGGTACGCCAGTGAATTGGTTGGAGTGCCCCATCTTTTTGGCGGTTCTACGCCGGAGCAAGGGCTAGATAACTCGGGTTTGGGCTACCATGTATTTCAGAAGATGGGTGTG
>JAAYGE010000244.1 GCA_012727835.1 Bacillota bacterium | reverse complement strand
GAGACGTAGGACAATCGGATCCATACCTTGAGAGGCAACCTCTGTAACCTGCACATCGCTAATTGTCTTGCCGACAAACCGCTTAAGGAGCTCCGCATCGGCCACAAATTGAAACGATTGCAAGGTGGCTAGGGAGTACTGAGGGGTAACCTGAACGCTGATAACCACCGCCTCCTTTGTTAAGCTTCACTAAGCCGCTTTCTCTCTTAATAGATATTACTGCTTTGCTTGTCACTTTCCTGCTCCGAACCAAGTTAATTTGTATGTAAATTTTGCCCATTAAGACATAAAAATACCCATATTCACAGGGTAATAGGGGTGGCCTATTATGCGATTGGTAAGCTTATAGTGAAGCAACTGCCAACGCCAACCTGACTTGTTACCTGAATATCTCCCCGGTGTTCTTCTATTATCTGCTTACAGAGAGCCAGTCCTAATCCGGTACCCCCCTCTTTAGTACTATAGAAAGGATTGAAGATACGCTTCTGCACCGCCGGACTCATCCCTGTGCCAGTGTCATGCACACTGATCAGTACGTGATCGTCCAGCTGGCGAGTTAAAATATGGATAGCTCCGCCCTTGGATGTGGCTTGCAAAGCGTTCGTGACGATGTTCAAAAACACCTGCACTAAAGCTTCGGCCTGGCCGCGGATCAGTGCCAAGTTGGGAGAAAACTGCCAAGTCAAATATACTCCTTTTAGCATGGCCTGATTTTCCACCAGATGAAGCATTTTGGCCAGCAACTCGTTAATATCAACCTGTTGCCACGCCTCATCTTTCGGTTTAGCCAGGGTCAAGAAGTTGGTTACCACATGATTAGCCCGATCTATTTCCTCTAAGGCGTAATCCACATAACGGGTTTCGACTTCCATCTGGTTGCTAATTAGACCTTGCCGCAGTAACTGCATAAAACCACGGATGGAGGTTAATGGGTTGCGAATTTCATGGGCCATACCGGCGGCCAATTCGCCAACGGAGGCTAGCCGATCGCGTAGTCGCGACTCAAGCTGCGGCTCGCTTGTCTTTACATCCTCCTGTATGGTGACCACGTACCCCAGCTTTTCCCCTTCACCGCTTAGGGCGGGAGCCACATTAGCAGCCAGGCGCCGCCCCTCCGGTGCGCTTAAGGAAATGTTAAGTCGGGGGCTTTTTTCTTTAGCGTCAGGGAGTTTGTCTAGGATCTTATCTAATAGGGGCAGCTTAACCCCCGCACTTTCGGTAACTACCGTTTCGCCCATCAGCAACCTCACAGCTTGCTCGTTGGCGTAAACGATATTATGGGCCACATCTAACAACACGATGCCTAAGTCAAGGGCTGCAGAAATAGCATCGTAAAAGGCTTTGTCGGTAATAGTACCTCGACAAAATACACATTGACCAAAGGAATAGAGGGCCAATGCATACTGTTGGGTAAGGGTCTTGATAACATGGTAAATCACATCATTTAGTAGCTGCTGTATAAGAGGTAGGCTGAAAATGCTGTAAGGGCCAACTGGGCTACCAGCAGCCGCCTCAGCCACCAGCTGGGAGTACGGCGGTGCCTTTTCTTGCCCCCAAACAACAGCAACGGGGAAATAGGCACCCTCAAAACTAACCGAAAGTAATAAGCCCCCCGTGTCAAAGAGCGGGTCCAGCTTCAGACCAATGCTGGAAAAGGTGGACCGACTCTCATACACAAATTGGCCCTTCTCGGCTGAAATAGCATCTGGCCAGGGAGAAATTGCCTTAACGGCAGAAGCTCGAGACAAATGTTGGAGAAGAAAATCCCACTTCTCGAAGAAACGCCGTGCCCAAGCCCCAGGGGAAATTAAACGGGCTCGGCGAATAAAAAAGGCCTCAATGGCGGCAGGGCGGCTACCATCACACCTGCCGGCTTCGTTAGCCATAATACACTTGGCCCTATGTTCATTACGATAACGGTTGAGCCGAGCCAAGCGTAGCAACAATCTTATCTGCTTCATATCCAGCGTGGTGATGGGCCAAACCTCGTCCACCCCATTGGCAAACTGCAAATCGGAAGGTTGTTGACAGACGAGCACTAGATAGCCCCAAGGCGTTACTTTCCGGAATGTGGTTAAGAGTTCTTGATTCTTTGCATGATAGGCATCCAACAACAGCACTTCTGGCTGTAGCTGTAGCACCTGCTCCAATAGCTCTTCCGAGCTATCCGTTACAATTGTATGTACTCCAACCAGGTCTTCCGTATTTGCTCCTTCTGGTGCTTGCAAAGATAATGCCAATATAACCCCTACCATTACTCCACCTCCTTCAAGCAACCCCATATACCCTAATTAGCTATCCGGGGAATATTTCCTGCAGGGAATGTTTAAAAAATTGACTTAGGGGATATATACCCAGAGTATGAATACCAGGTTATTGACAGCCGCGCCTTAATCGTTTATTGTCATTAGCAACATAATATCGGCGATGATAGGGAGAGTAGCTAAAGGCACGGCCCCAGAGAGCTGGGATAAGGTGGGAGCCCAGTGCAACGGCCTCTAGTGAAGAACACCCTGGAGCTTCCGCTCGAAAGCGCTTGGCGTCAGTAGTACCGGACGGGTATGCCCGTTATAGCTAGCAAAGCTGACCTGTATTCTCTACAGGTAATTTGGGTGGCACCGCGAATTGGCCCTTCGTCCCAGAGTGGATGAAGGGCCTTTTAATACCATTAATAATTAGGAGGGATCGATTGTGAGCTTGATTACGGTAAAGCAGATTTATCGCCAAGCCGACGCTCTGGTGGGCCAGGAGGTGACTGTTCAGGGCTGGGTCCGCACCCTGCGGGCATCGAAAGCCATCGGCTTTATAGAGTTGAACGATGGTAGCTTTTTCAAAAACCTGCAGATCGTATTTAGTCAGGAAATGGGGAACTTTGAAGAAGTCAGCAAACTGCCGATTGCCACGGCCCTTACTGTCCGCGGCGAATTGGTGGCTACCCCGGGGGCTAAACAGCCGGTGGAAATTCAGGCTAAAGAAATAGTAGTGGAAGCATCGTCCCACTCCGATTATCCACTACAGAAGAAGCGCCACTCGCTGGAGTATCTACGGGAAATTGCCCATTTGCGCCCCCGCTCCAACCTCTTTTCTGCTGTTTTCCGGGTGCGCTCGGTGGCCGCCTATGCCCTGCATCGCTTTTTCCAGGATAGAGGCTACATCTATGTACATTCCCCCATCATTACCGGTAGCGATGCGGAAGGCGCAGGAGAAATGTTCCGGGTCACTACCCTCGATCTGATGAACGTTCCTCTGACGGCCGACAAGCAGGTGGATTTCAGCCAGGACTTCTTTGGCAAGAAGGTGGGATTATCGGTTAGTGGCCAACTGGAAGCGGAAATTTTTGCCCTAGCTTTTAGAAATGTTTACACCTTTGGCCCCACCTTCCGCGCTGAAAATTCCAATACGGCCCGCCATGCGGCCGAATTCTGGATGTTGGAGCCGGAGATCGCTTTTGCCGATTTGGAAGATAACATGCGGGTGGCGGAGGAAATGCTCAAGTATGTTCTCAGCTACACCCTGGAGGAGCTGCCGGAGGAGTTCGCCTTCTTCAATCAATTCGTAGATAAGGGGCTGCTGGACCGCCTGCAGAATGTGATCGAATCCGACTTCGGCCATATCACCTACACCGAGGCCATCGACTTACTAAAGAAGGCGGACCAAAAGTTCGAGTTCCCGGTGGAGTGGGGCATGGATCTGCAAACGGAACATGAACGTTACTTGGCAGAAAAGGTGTTTAAGAAGCCGGTGTTCGTCACCGACTATCCACGGGAAATTAAAGCCTTTTACATGCGTCAAAATGATGATGGACGCACGGTAGCGGCTATGGACCTGTTAGTACCGGGAGTTGGGGAACTGATAGGCGGTAGCCAGAGGGAAGAACGCTATGACGTGCTTAAGCAGCGCATAGAGGAAATGGGCTTCGATATGGAAGATTACTGGTGGTACCTGGAGTTACGCAAGTATGGCGGGGTGAAGCATTCAGGCTTCGGATTAGGTTTTGAGCGCCTGTTAATGTACATGACCGGCGTCAGCAACATTCGCGATGTCATCCCCTGCCCCCGCACCCCAGGCAACTGCGAATTTTAAGTGTACAAAGATACCATCGGGCTGTCGCAACAGCAGTTGCGACAGCCCGTCGTGTTTGCAGGCGGTTGGCCATACTAGAGCGCCTGTGCCCAACCTCTGTTGGAAGGAGCTCGGCTCGCCAAGGACAGCGACGGCACTCTTACTGGTTGGCTTAGGAAGACTGGTAAGTGGGCTCAATAGAACTACTATTTAAGCAGGCCTTAAGGCAGCCTGGCCTGTTGTCGCTGCTTATCCTTGGCTCCCTCGCTCTTCTTAATGCTGTGCGTATGACCAACGGCCTTGTGGCTAGGTCTGGGGGAGCCAAATGCGACTGCCCCATGGTATTTACAGGCCGTGGTGGCTTAAAATCCTAATG
>JAAYGE010000243.1 GCA_012727835.1 Bacillota bacterium | reverse complement strand
GCGTTTACACTGACCCTGCTAAAATGTTAGGATTTTTTTACAAGATGGCATGATTTGAAGGGAGAGTGATAAAAAAGGTAGCTAGCCCAATTCTATGGAGGTGAGATTATAGTTTGAAACCTGTTTCTGACGTGTGGAAAGAAGCCGTCGGCGCCATACTGCCCATGACTCTGGTCATCGTTCTGCTACAAATTCTAGTGGTTCGTTTGCCCGCCCTGGAATTCTTACAATTTCTTATTGGTGTGGCCTTCGTGCTCAGTGGCATGTTTCTTTTTCTCTTGGGCTCGCAGACGGGACTCCTCTTGCTGGGGCGCTTGCTGGGCAGCGAGCTGCCAAGCACCAGCTTACCTGTATATTTAATCGCGGCTTTTGCCCTGGGCACCTTGGTTACCGTAGCCGAGCCCGATGTACGTGTACTGGCCAGCCAGTTTGCTGAGCTTTCCCAAGGGGCCGTTAGCAAAAGCATTCTCATTGGGTTCGTAGCCATTGGAGTTGGCGTTTTCGTCGCTGTGGCCATGTACCGCATCGTGCGAGGCACTCCCATCCGCCGGGTACTCACAACTGGTTACTTGATAATGCTCGCCATCTCCTTTTTCACACCACCCCAGTTTCTTCCCCTCGCCTTTGATTCTGGCGGTGTTACCACCGGTCCCATGACAGTACCCTTTATCCTCAGTTTAGGAGCCGGCACCTCTGCCGTACTACAAGGGCGATCAGTGCTTGCTGACGGCTTTGGATTAGTAGGTTTAGCCTCCCTCGGCCCAATCATTGCCGTCATGCTGTTAGGGGTGTGGCTCGGGTGAATGAGCTTATTGTGTTTCAAGGCATTTTACAAACCGCCCAAGAAGTCTTCTTTGCCCTGTTACCGATGATTCTGCTTGTCCCCATCATGCAATTTGCTTTTCGCCCTCCCAAGTCTACCACGCTCAATATCATTAAAGGGTTAACCCTCACTTTTGTCGGTGTAACGCTATTGTTACATGGTGTGCACATTGGCTTCATTGGTCCTGGTCGCAGCATCGGTGCAGCTATCGGTAGTCTGAAATATAAATGGCTGGCCATTCCCATCGGTGCCTTTATCGGCTTCGTCGCGGTCATCGCCGAGCCGGCGGTGCAAGTACTCTGCGATCAGGTAGATGAAGCTTCCAGTGGAACCGTAACTCGCCGCCCCTTGCTACTAACATTAGCCGGTAGCTCCGCATTACTTGTGGGACTGGGCATGGCCCGCCTAGTTTACGGAATCCGGTTCACTTGGATAATTTACGCCGGCTATTTTATAGCGCTGGTGCTATTACAGTTTGCTGATCCGGTGTTTAGTGCCATTGCCTTTGACTCGGGCGGGGTTGCTACCGGCCCTATGGTCGCCACCCTGGTACTTTCAGTAGGCATCGGGTTAGCCCAAGCTACTGAAGGCCGCGATACTGTACTAGACGGCTTTGGCTTAGTTGCGATGGTAGCCCTAGCACCTATACTTTCAATTATGGTTCTAGGGCAAGTTTACAAGCGAAAGGATGATGTTGATGCCTCAGACTCAACACGATCTGATAGTAGCGATAGTCAAGAAGGGATTTAACACCGAAGTGGTTAAGGCGGCCAAAAAGGCCGGTGCCCGAGGGGCGACCATCATCTATGGTCGCGGCAGTGGCATCCATGACACCAAGAAACTATGGGGTATCCCCATCGAGCCGGAAAAGGATATTATTTTGATTGTGGTTGACCGCGAGATTAGCGATCGGGGGCTAGCCGCTGTTGTTGAAGAAGGGAACTTGAATCAACCTAACACGGGCATTGCCTTTGTTATGGAACTCTCACAGGTGGCCGGTATTGCCCACCACCTGGAACAAAAATAGGTTAAGGGGCAGCCGCAAACTGTTCTTGCGACTGCCCCCAATTTTTTCAGTCCGTGGTTATCAGATCGCTAATTGAGCTTAATATGGCAATAACCGTCGGGATTTTTCTTTAAATATTTTTGATGATATTCTTCTGCATCCCAGAAGCAGCGTAGAGGTTCGATTTCCGTCACAATCGCTTTGTCATAGCGCATTTGCTCTTGGTCCCGGGACTCGATGATCGTGGGCAAATCGGCTTCATGGAGATAGTAGATGCCAGTACGATACTGGTTTCCTATGTCTGGGCCCTGTTGGTCTACCAAAGTAGGATCTATTATACTCCAGAACCTGTATAACAGCTGGCTCAAAGAAATCTGTTCCGGGTCGTACTCCACTAGGCAAGCCTCCGCATGGCCCGTTTTACCAGTACATACTTCCTCGTAGGTGGGGTTTTCCGTGTGCCCGTTAGCGTACCCCACCTTTGTTGATACCACTCCTTTAATGCGGGAGAAGAACTCCTCCACGCCCCAAAAGCATCCTCCAGCAAAACAGATCTTTTTCATCCTCGGAGCCTCCTTCCAAGCTTATTTTTCCCCACATCGGCTGCCTAATCCTGCTCCATATCTATGACAAATGATCAAGGATTTTACAATTTCGTGATATAGATCATTAAACTCCGCCTACTACGCCATTAAACTGGAAACAGATAGTAATAGTATATGGAGGTATGATCCATGAGTAAGATTGATAGACTTACCCAAGTTCTCGAGAAATTGAACAACAACCCGGAGGACGCCACCGCTCGCGCCGAAGCAAAAGAATTGGTTACAGATATTACACCATTAGAACTTTCCTTGGCAGAACAAAAGCTCATCGAAGATGGTTTAGAGCCGGAACGCCTGCAAGACCTGTGTGCCATTCACCTAGAAGTTCTCGAAGGCGAACTGGCTCAGTTTCGCAACTCTTTGCCGGCAGGCCATCCGGTAGCTATCATGATAGCAGAACATGATCAGCTTCTAGGCTTCTTGACCCAACTGGAACAGCTGAATCGCCGGCTGCAAAAGCTAGATAAATTCGACGCCTGCAACCCCGATTTCGACCTTCTAACAAACTTAGCTGAGAGCATTTTGGCAGCCGAGAATCACCATCAGCGGGAAGAACAGGCCCTATTCCCCATTTTAGAGGAGCGAGGCGTCACTGGACCCCCCCGTATCATGTGCTTGGAGCACGATGCGATGCGGGCCAGAAAGCACCATCTACTGGAGCTAGCCCAGCAAGTAAAGACTATGGATTACGATGAATTTAAAACTAAGCTGGCCGAATATGCGGGCTATCTCGTTTTCCACCTGCGCGACCACATTTTCAAGGAGAATAACATCCTTTATCCTACCGCCATGGAGACTATAACGGAGGCGTCGGTTTGGGAAGCTATTCAATCCAAGTGCGACCGGATCGGCTACTGCCCCTTCACTCCCCAACTAAATTAGATTTAAGGGCAACATGCCTGGAGGGCGCCCGGCAGCCACCCGCCCGGGTCCCTCCTCATTACTACGAATTGCTCTGATGTTTGCTGCAATGATCATGCTGGACAAACCCAATGCCGTAGCGCGAGCCGAGGGGTCTGCGTAAGCACAGTTGGCGCTAGCCAGTGCTCTATCAGAGCCCCTCGGCTCTGGCCGTTTATGGGGGGCAGGCCTGCAGAAAGGCGCGGGCAGGTGTTTAATATATTTGATGGTACAATAGAGCAGGAGGTGAGCCGATGCTGCGTTGCGACCTATGTAAACGAAACTGTCTGGGGGCCTTGCCCCTCTTTAAAGGGCTCAATACAACCGATATTCAGGAAATTAAGGAACTGGTTCATCATCGCATTTACCAGCGGGGTGAGATGGTAGTTCATGAAGGAGACCAACTCTCTGGCCTCTACATAGTAGAATCGGGCCAGGCGAAAGTTTTTACTCAGAATGCGCAAGGCAAGGAATATACATTACGCCTATTACAAGTGGGTGACTTCTATGGTGAGTTGGCCCTTGTTGCACCAATGTCAGCCTCCTCTTCCCTGCAGGCACTGACGCCTCTCAAACTTTGTACCATCGACGGACAAGAATTGCGCCACTACCTGCTGGCTCACCCGACTGCGGCCCTTAGTATCTTGGAAGCCCTGGCTACGCGGTTACGGCAGTCGGAACGGTTAACTAAATAGCCGCCAGAGAGTGGCCACCTTATTGCTCCAATTGGGTGAGCGCCAGGGCCGACCAACGCCGGAGGGAACCAAACTGCAGTTAGAGCTTAACCGCACCGAACTGGCCAACCTGGTTGGATTGCGCCAAGAAACCTTCAGCCGCTGTCTGGCTGAATTTGTACGCCAAGGCTGGATTAAAACCCAAGGTTATAAAACAATCTTTATTAGAGATGTGGAGGCCTTACGCCAACTGGGGGAACGCTGAGACGACCATATTATTCCATATAATCCTGTAGCTTGAAAAGAGTATAATGTAGCCAAACTATCGAAGGTGGTGAGCCAATTGCGATGGCTACCTAAGCCTAAGCACAAAGCTTGGTGGATAATCGGTTTGCTAATTGCTTTCGGACAATTTGTGGCTATCGGTGCCGGTGCGGCTCTTCTGTCGCCCCATTCCAATCCCCGCTACCCTATGATCGCCCTTTTCTGCCTAGTTACAGGCCTCATTATCGGTGGCGCCGGCTGGCTGGGGGCCCGTTGGTTTCCCGTCATCGCCACCCTGGGACTTATCCTGGGGTTGTTTATGATGCTAAACAACTTCTCGCAAATCGATGGCTGGGGCGATATCGTTGGTCTACTCAGCTTTACCTTCCTGCTCTTCGGTGGATTTGCTCTCGGCTTAATCGTAGAATTATCAATTTGGGCCTACCGCTATTACAAAACTTGAAGCATTTAATCCTGGTGCCTGTTACCTTGAAGAATGGCATTCCCCTAGACACAAGAGCCGCTGGCTAGTAAAATAGTTATAAGAAATATTAATCATTGCACATAGTAACTATGAAAGGGGTTTATGCAATGTCAAAACAGATTACCATGTTCGGTAGTCACTTATGACCCGGTTGCCCACCGGTGAAAGAGTTTCTTTCCCAGAATAACGTAGAATTTACTTATGTGGAGATTACCGAGAGCATGCGTACTCTCAAAGCCTTTTTACACTACCGGGACAACCACCCGGCCTTTGCGGAAATCAAAGAGGCAGGACGCGTCGGTCTACCCTGCATCGTCATCAATGAAGGTGAGAAGATAATATTTGGCAAACCTGACCTGGCAGAATTAAGTTAATCACCAGCACGCCCAAGGGCGTGCTTCTTATTTCCCGGCATTATAAGCCTAAAGATTGCTAAAGGCACGCCGAACCCTCGGTGTGCCTTTTCTTTCTTTTACACTTTCCTGGCAATCACCCTTGCGGGTGAACCATCGGCTTGGATTCTTAAGGGCAAAGCGATAACCTCAAAGTGGGGCCAGTCTAGTAGCTGGTCCAGATTAGTAAGGTTTTCTAAGAGATAGACCCCTCCGGACAGGAGCCGTTTATGCACCGGATAGGGAGGCCCATCGGGTGAAGGCAAGTCCATTCCTAGTAACTTTACCTGCTTGGCCAGCAGAAACTCACAGAATTCCGGGTCCACACAGGGGTGATCCATAAAATAGCGCTCGCTACCAAACCATCGGCCATGCCCGGTATACAGTAACACGATGCTACCCGGCAACACCAGCTGTTCGTACCTGGGCTGATATCGGATGACCGCTTGGTCGCGCACATCTAAGAGGCAACCGGGGCCCAGGAAAGAAGTTAGCGGTAGTTGGGACACGTAGGGCGCTGCCGGCAACATGTGCAGCGGTGCATCCAGGTGGGTGCCCACATGCATATTGATCTGCAGGCGGTGATTATTATGGTGGTCCATCTCTAGCCAGCTGGTCTGCACAAACTCCATAGGCTCATCCCCCGGATATACGGGCGTATCGGGGGTAATCTCATGGGAAAGATCAATTATTTCAGCCATTGTATCCATATTGGCGGCCGGGCCAATGGGTCTCTGGTTGCACCCGATAAACCCCTTCATCGCGCCGCATAAAACCGAAGTCCCCAAACATGCGCCGTACTAAACAATAGTCCTCATACCGCTCTTTAACGCGGGTGTTAACCTCCTCTTCCGGGTAAGCCACCCCCGGCTCAAAATCTTGCACCAGTTCTTCCAACAAAATCAACTGCTTGGATAATTTAGCCGGCCAAGACTTCACTCGGCCAGCAGGCATGAAGGTTTGAAACACCTTATCCCGCTTCTTTTTGCACCTCCTTCCTATGAACAAAAACTCCTATTCGATTTCGATTCCTGCCCGTCGCAGGGCCTCATGCAAGTTGCTGGTGACCGGCCCTCGGCTGGCATACTTGCGAGAAATATGCTCGCCCCAGCCATACTTGTCATATCCCACCGAATCTTCCCCCGGTTCGGGCTTAGGAATCTTAGCATTAAGCCGTGCGTAATACCCCTCTCGAATTAGACCTGCATCCATAACCGATAGGGCTTCCTCCACGTCCTCTGGAGCCAAATCGAAGTATTCGTCCTTATGTAAAACGAACTTGGTTGGAATGCGGGGGCGCGGTGCCGGCGCCTCCGCCGGATAGCCCAACACCATACCCACCACCGGGAATACCCTCTCTGGTAACTTAAAAATCTCTCGTAGCTCCGCATTCAGGTTGGGGGCCGCACCTAAGAATACGGTGCCCAATCCCAAGCTTTCGGCGGCCAAAACCATGTTTTGAGCAAAATAGGCCACATCCTGGATGCCTAAGAAAAGCATCATCAGGTCACTGGCGGCATTCACCCGCCCTTTAGCAGCAATGAATTTCTCCAGCTTGCGAAAATCCAGGCAATATAACATGAAAACGGGACCTCGCTTTACCAGGGGGCCAAACAGTTCGCTTAAACGCTCCCGCTTGTCTGGATCCTTGGTGTAAATACAAGCATACATCTGGCCAGTAAAGGGCGCCTGCTGGCCGGCCCGAGCAATCTGTTCAATCAATTCTTCGGGCACATCTTGCTCCGTAAATTTGCGAATTGAGGCGCGCGCTAATATGG
>JAAYGE010000242.1 GCA_012727835.1 Bacillota bacterium | reverse complement strand
GCCTACGCCAGTTCGATTTGTTTATCAATACCATCGGCTGTCCCGAGTGCCGTCCGGCCCATCGGCAGGCCCTGACCGAGTTCTTGGCTAGCCGCTTGCCGCATCTTTGCCCCGATTGCCAAAGCCGTTACGAGCGCAACCCCATGCGCAGCTTAGATTGTAAACAAGAAAAATGTCAGGCCCAGTTAAAGGATGCGCCCACTCCGGTGGAATACGTGTGTGAAAGCTGTGCTCAGCATTACCAGGACGTAAAGGAAGGACTCACCGCCCTGGGCATCGACTTTTAAGAAAATCCCCGCATGGTGCGCGGGCTAGACTATTACACCAATACGGCCTTTGAATTCCATAGTTACCACATCGGTGCTCAAGGCGCCATCGGCGGCGGTGGCCGTTACGATGGCCTAGTAGAAAGTTGTGGTGGTCCAACCACCCCCGGCGTGGGGTTCGGCATCGGTACCGAACGCCTGATTTTAGCCCTGGAAGCAGAAGGGGTGCCTTTCCCGTCGGCACCTCCCGTTGATGTGTTTATCGCCACCCTCGGCCGCCAAGCTGAAGCGAGAGCCCTAACTCTATTAGATGAGTTAAGGCAAGCCGATCTAATCGCCGAATTTGACCTCATGGGCCGGGGCCTGAAAGCCCAAATGAAACAGGCATCCCGCCTAGGGGCTAAAATGGTGGTAGTGCTCGGTGATAACGAATTAGAACGCGGCGTGGCCGTGGTACGCAACATGGCCAGCGGCAACCAGCAGGAAGTACCGCTGGAGGATCTGGTGAACCATCTGCGTTAACGCGTTTACCCTACCGCATTCTGGGGTATGGGGGGCCGCCCATGGTGGACCCGCTGGCTCATATCCGCAACTTAAAGGTACCGCTCGACAATGGCAGCGCCTGAAATCTGAGTAGCATTCGTAGGGGCCGATCGGTGATCGGCCCGCAAAGGTGCGTTCTGTAGTTCTCAGGTAACACCCGCCTACGATTTTAGCCTGCATCTTGGATACATGCGCAGGGGCCGCCCGTTGGCCGGCCCGCTGGCTGTTTCCCCAATTTGAAGGTATGCTTTATAAATGGCAGAGCCCTGCGACCTGGGGAGCATTCATAGGCGGCCTGTCACATTTGGCGCTTAAGTCCCCCCATGCCCTAGTCACATGGCCGCTGGTCATACGCACAGCGCGTTGGGCCCACATTAAAAAGAGCGAGGGAGCCAAGGATAAGCAGCGACAACAGGCCGAGCTGCCTAAGGGCCTATATAAGGATAGCAGTTTTTTGAGCCCACTTACCGGTCCTACTGGGCTAACCAGAGCGAGTGCCGTCGCTGCCCTTGGCGAGCCGAGCTCATTCCAACAGACGTTGGGCACAGGCGCTCTAGTATGACCACGGCCTGCAAGCCCCCGGGCTGTCGCAACTGCTTTTGCGCAGCCCCCACATTTCGCAGGTAGCATCCAACTACGGCTGTAGCCTGCATTTTAAAGACATGCGCAGGGGCCACCCGTTGGCCGGCCCCTACGAAATGTATGAAATGCGGTTACCTCGCGTAACACGTGTCGACCGGTACTAACTCTTATTCCTTCTGCTCCCGCCACAGCTTGGCGTATTTCTCCGCGTGGGCAATCAACTCGGCCGCCTTGGCATCATCCAACTGCCGAATTATCTTCCCCGGTACACCCACCACCAGCGAACGGGGCGGAATAACCTTGCCCTCGGGGATCAGGGCGCCGGCACCAATAATACTGCCTTCGCCAATGACAGCACCGTCTAGCACGATGGCACCCATGCCTATTAAAACGCCGTCTTCCACCGTGCAGCCATGCAAAATGGCTCCGTGACCCACCGTCACATAATTGCCCACCCGCACCGGATAATCGGTGGCCACATGTACTAAACAGCCGTCCTGAATATTACTCTGCTCACCGATAATTATCGGTGCCATATCGCCTCGCAACACCGCCTGGTACCAAATGCTACTACCCGCCCCCACGGTCACATCGCCAATCACATCGGCGGAGGGGGCCACAAAAGTATCCTCATGAATCTTCCGCATCTGTCAAACTCCTTTCAGCCATTTTAGCCTAGATTCTACACCAAAATATTTTATCCTTGTTTGATTGCCAGCAGCTACGGGCAATGCTAAAATAAAGCCGATTACTTTAAAAGGGGGATGAAAATTGGAATTATGGGCTCGAGAATACCAAAGTAAAAACCTGGTTCTTAGCTATCGTATCAAGGAGACACTGCACACCGAACGATCTAAGTATCAGGACATCGCTATCGTTGACACCTATCAATACGGTCGCATGTTGTTGTTAGACAGCGTGGTACAAACAACCGAACAAGACGAGTTTGTGTACCATGAAATGATCACCCATGTGGCCCTATGTGCCCACCCGAACCCCAAGAAAGTACTTGTAGTTGGTGGTGGCGATGGCGGCAGTATTCGTGAAATCTTGAAGCACGAGAGTGTGGAACAGGCTATCCTGGTCGATATCGACGAACGCGTCGTTGAGCTATCGAAACAGTATTTGCCCACCATCTCCTGTGCTTTAGATGATCCGAGAGTGACAGTTACCATCGAAGATGGTATTCAATATGTAAAACGGCATAAAAATGAATTTGATCTTATCATTGTCGACTCTACCGATCCCATTGGTCCAGCAGTCGGCCTTTTTGCCCAAGAATTCTATCGCGATCTCTATGCAGCCCTCAAGGAAGACGGTATGTGCGTAGCCCAAACCGAACCACCGTGGGCCAGCAAGACCTTCTTGCCCGAACTGCATGGAGTTCTGCATCAGATTTTCCCAATCGTCAAGCTGTTCCTGGCCAATATCCCGACTTACCAGAGTGGTCTTTATAGCTTTACCGTCTGCTCCAAAAAATACGATCCGACGGAAATTCAGCCTGGAAAGCATGTGCCGAACACCAAGTACTATACACCAGAAATCCACAAAGCGGCTTTTGTATTGCCACCTTTCGTGGCCGAGCTGGTTGACGTCAAATGATCGATCTGGTCACTGCCCATCCCGAACTAAAGCCCTATCTATTAGGCAATAACGGCTTTAACGGCTCTTGCAGTGATTATGCCTCGGCACAAGCAGTCATTCTAGGCTTACCCATGGATTATACCGTCAGCTTCCGGCCCGGCGCGCGCCTCGGGCCGGAGCGGATACGAGAAGTATCCTACGGTTTAGAGCTCTACAGTTGGCACCTGGACCGCACCTTGGCCGATTATAAATATTACGATGCGGGCGATTTAAACTTGCCCTTTGGCAACGTACAGGCCAGTTTGGCCGTCATCACCAAGGCGGTGGACACTGTAGTTCAAGACGGTAGGCTTCCCATTTGCCTAGGAGGAGAACACTTGGTGAGCTGGGGAGTGTTTCAGGGCGTCTACGCCCATTATCCCGACCTGGTGGTAGTGCATTTCGATGCCCATGCCGACTTGCGCACCGAGTTTGTGGGCGAAACCGATTCCCACGCCACCGTCGTCGGTAACATTGCCCGCACCCTAGGCCCCAAGCGGGTCTACCAGCTGGGCATTCGTTCCGGCGAAAGGGAGGAGCTAGAGTTCGCCCGGGAATATACCCATCTCTACTCAGAGCGCATTTTCCCTGGCCTCGAGGAAGTAATACCCCAATTGGCCGGCAAGCCGGTTTACGTAACCCTCGATATCGATGTGGTAGATCCGGCCTTTGCCCCCGGCACCGGCACCCCCGAGCCAGGAGGCTGCACCAGCGCCGAAATCCTACGGGCCGTGCATATGCTGGGAGATGTCAACGTGGTAGCCTTCGATTTAGTAGAAGTTGCGCCCCAGCTGGAGAGTTCCGATATCACCCCTCTTCTGGGTGCCAAAATCGTGCGTGAGGCTTTGCTCTCTTTCCTTAAATAAGACAAGTAGGCCGCCCCAACGGGTGGCCTTTTTTGCTTCCCTTTTATACCAAGGTATGATATATTATTCACAAACACATACCTGATTCGGTGGGGTAGCTAGCCCGGCTGAAGAGGGTGATGCTAAAAACAATTTGTACCTAAGCACAAGGGGTTTGCCTGCGGGCGAGGGGAAGGAGATGAAGGTGAGGCATTAAGCCTTGCCCTATTTCAGCATGACTGCTTCCAAAACCCACCCCTTAGGGTGGGTTAATCTATTTAGAGGGGAGGTGGCACTATGGAAAATCGCGTAGCAGTTATCGGCATTATCGTCCAACAGCGGGAAAACGCAGCCCAAAGGGTCAACGCGGTGCTTTCCGAGCATGGCGATATCATTGTGGGCCGCATGGGTATTCCTTATAAGGAACGGGGCCTTTCGGTCATCTCCCTGATCGTCGATGGTACCACCGATGAAATCGGTGCCCTCACCGGCAAATTGGGCAACATCCCCAGTGTTAGGGTCAAATCGGCTATCACCCTCTAGTCGACGGCCCGGCTTGCTCCCTGCACAAAAGGGAGGATGCCAAATGATTATTAACCAACAGCAAATTAACGAATGCCTGACGGCGGCCAAAGAGGCGACGGCCCAGCAAGTGTTGGCCATCTTGGATAAAGCCCGCGCCGCCCAAGGTCTATCCCTGTCCGAAACCGCCATCCTTTTGCACGTTACCGACCCGCAACTTCTCGCCGCCCTCTACGCCACCGCCCAAGAAGTGAAGGAACGCATCTACGGCAAGCGGGTGGTGTTATTTGCCCCCCTTTATCTTTCCAATGAGTGTACCAACAACTGTCTCTATTGCGCCTTCCGCCATTCAAACCAAGAGCTGGAGCGTCGCACCCTCACCCTCGACGAACTGCGGGAGCAAGTGCTCATCCTAGAAAGTATGGGCCATAAACGTCTGTTGCTGGAGAGCGGTGAAGATCTTTCTAAGGTACCTATCGATTATGTGGTGCAAGCCATCGAGACTATCTATGCCACCAAGAGTAACCATGATGCCATTCGCCGCGTGAACGTGAACGTGGCCGCCACCAGCGTGGAAAATTACCGGGCCTTGCACGATGCCGGTATCGGCACCTACCAGCTTTTCCAGGAGACCTACCACCGTCCCACCTATGAAATTATGCACCCCAGTGGTCCCAAGGCCAGCTACGAGTATCATCTGACCGCCATGGAGCGGGCTATGCAAGCCGGTATCGATGATGTGGGGTTGGGCGTGCTCTTCGGTCTGTACGACCACCGTTTTGAAGTGCTAGCCCTCTTACAGCACGCCGCCTATCTGGAAAAAACCTATGGCGTAGGTCCCCATACCATTTCCGTGCCCCGCCTACGTCTTACTGGCAAGGAGCCTATACCCCAGGTTCACCTGGTGAGCGATGATGATTTCGTCCGTATGGTAGCCGTTTTGCGCCTAGCCGTTCCTTACACCGGGCTAATTCTTTCCACTCGGGAAAGACCTGAGCTGCGGGACCGGCTGTTAGACCTGGTCATCTCGCAAATGAGCGCCGCTTCCGTCACCAGCCCAGGTGGCTATAAAAAGAATGAGGATAGTAAGGTTAGCAGCCAACAATTCCCCACCTACGATAACCGCAGTCTGTTGGAGAT